>DATLST010000016.1:0-6244 GCA_035534055.1 Candidatus Acidiferrales bacterium
GCGCACGTGCAGCGACGATCAGCAGGTCCGCCACGTGGCCGTCCACGACGTAACTTTTGACTCCGTCGAGACGGTAGTTGTCCGCATCGGGGGTGGCGACGACCTCGATGCGGGCCGGATCCCAATTACCATCGGGCTCGGTAACTGCCAGCGTCGCCAGCCGTGCGCCTTTTGCGATGTCCGGCAACAAGGCCGATTTCTGCGCCTCGGTGCCCGAGTTCATAATGGCGTTGGCGGCGAGCACGGCCGTGGAGAAATAAGGCGCGCAAAGCAGTGCGCGGCCAAGCTCCTCGGTAACGATGCAAAGCTCCACCATGCCAAACCCTGCGCCACCATATTGCTCCGGTACGTGGATGCCGGGCAGTGCCAGGTCCTTGCTCAACTGGCGCCACACTGCGGGATCGTAACCCTCGGCAGTCGCCATCAGGCGCCGAACCTCAGTCGTCGGCGATCTGTCGTTCAGAAATCGCCGTATCGCTGAGCGGAACTGCTCCTGCTCGTCTGTGAAAACGAACGCGATGCGGCGCTTGGGCTCAAGTCTCGATTCGTCTGATGTGTTCATCGCACCTGAAACGCGCTCAGTGGCTGGCTTTTCGATATGGGTACTGATGCCACGAATACACGCGCCGCGGCAAATGGCTTGCCGGGCAAACCATATGCGGTTCGTAATACTGGGCTCGTAACCTGTCCGGATTGGTGCGTCAAGCGGACTTGACCTTGAGCCGCCGAATCATAGGCGAACAAATTATCGATTGCATGCGTTCGGCGTAATCCGCGCTGAAAGGGACGCGAACCTTGCGGAAAATTCCGCGGCAAGGGGAACAGGAGTTCAAATCCCTTCTGCTCGACCACACAGTCTGTCAGTTTTCGCGCTTGTCGGAGAATCGCTCGAAATCGCTGCGTATGCGCGCGATTTGCAATGGCGAAGGGACCCAGCGAACGCCTGCGGCTGCGCGAGTCGCAAGAATTCGGCCATACCTATCGGCGCGCGATTTTTCTAGGTCCATCGGCGAGAGAGTAGAGGATCGAGCTTCGGATCGGGCGTGCGAGGCAAACAAGTCGCAGGGCTCGGAACCATCGCCGCGCCCATGAGGTTTCCTTGGTACAAAGGCACGGACGTCTGTGGATATGGCTGTGGAATGTTCTCAACCGAGGCGATTTGATCAGAAGAATCCAAAACTGCGCATGAATTCGGGTCGATGGGAACACCCGCGCATGCAATCCTTCCAAGCATAAACTGACCGCGGCGCTTGTTCCTGCGCGACCTTGGCGGTGCATTTGTGATTCGTCCGGCTCGTAGCGTGGAAAGCGAGCGTCAGGTCGTCTTTGGAGATATTTCCTTTGACTGTCCCACTCGGATTCACGAAGCGCGGACCTGTTTCAGTTTGAACCCAAGTTGACGGAGGCGGGGACATTCGGCGATGTTGGGAGCGGACAAGCGTCCCGACGCCAAAGAGCTCGTGTGTGAACTTCGCGATCACCGAATCAGTCCGACCGCACGAGAGCAAATTGAAAACTCGAAGGGGAACCCGAGGAACTTTTCCTGTGGACTGTGAAACTGCACGCCTCCGATGATAAGCTTGGTCCGGGATGAAACAGCAGAGTCTCGACGTCGCTCGGTTCTTCCAAGCAAAAGCCATCTCTTGCGATGAGATGCGATGTTCAATTCGTCGCGGAAAGGCACGCTCCGTAATTCTGGCCGACCCTCAGATGTTTTCTAGAGCCGTCGTCTGAGCTGCAGCAATGTTTGAGTCGCTGACGATCCCATCACCGAAGCGAAATTCAAAGCTTCAAATAGGTTGGGAGGGATTCTTCCCTTACTATGCGGGTTTTCCAGAGTCTTTTGCCGACGCGGTGCTCTCGACCGCGGGAGTTTCTACGAATTCCGTGATCTTGGATCCCTGGAACGGAAGTGGAACGACGACCTACGTCGCCACCTCACGTGGTATCGCTTCAATTGGAATAGACCTCAATCCAGCGATGATCATCGTCGCGAAGGCGAGGGTCCTTTCGCCAAGCGAAGCTGACTCCATCCAGCCTCTAGGACGCGAAATCCTCAAAAGTGCTGCTGAAGACAATCAGCCCATTGACCCCACCGATCCGCTAACTTTCTGGTTTTCGAATAATACCGCCCGCAGCCTCCGGTCTATCGAGAGCAGCATAAGACGACATCTTCTCGGTTCCCTTACATTAACTTCTGGCGCGATCAACCTAGATAGGCTGTCCGGCCTAGCCGCGACGTACTATGTCGCCCTCTTTTCGGTGTGCCGGCAACTCACAAAAAGGTACCGATCTACGAATCCGACTTGGCTGCGTCGGCCAAAAGCAAATGAATCGAAGGTTCGATCAAGGCAGGCTTCTATCGAACGGAGATTCACCTCGAGATTGTGCAGTATGGCTGAAGCCTTAAGCACGAGAACAAATGCAACTTCATCAGAACAGACAATGTCGGAACTACGAGTGGCGGATACGAGTGCTTCGATACTCCTTGACGATAGCATTGATCTGATTTTGACATCGCCGCCGTACTGCACGCGAATCGATTATACGGCCGCGACTCGCATAGAGTTGGCTGCGTTACATCCGTTACTCAGCGAAACGTATGACACGCTCGCCCGGCAAATGACTGGAACTACAAAGATTGCTAACCATCACATCGATGCGGCGGCCAATTGGGGACCGACCTGCTCGGCATTTCTGCACTCGCTAAAGGCACATCAGTCCAAAGCATCAAGTGGATATTATTACAAAACTCACTTAGACTATTTCGACAAGATGTCGCGCTCGCTAGCACATTGTGCCAAGGCTTTGAGAACAGGCGGAGCCGCGATCATTGTAATACAGGATTCTTACTACAAGGATATTCACAACGACCTTCCGACAATCATCAGCGAGATGGCGCTGGCTCATAGTCTCAAATTGAAGCGTCGCGAAGACTTCTACTTCAGTCGCTCCATGTCTGGCCTCAATCCTCGTGCTCGCGCATACGGACGGCGTTCTGGAGCTGTGGAATCGGTATTGTGTCTTCAGAAAGAACTGACAACGAGGAGAAACCCCGTCCGTTCCGGTCGCTCTCAGCGATCCGCAAATGGCGCCGCAGCCTAAAGAGGACGGCCCCCCCTTCGCTATTCATTGATGCGGTTCATTCAAAACAAGTTTTCGCGCTCCGCGGCATGTATCTGCGAATCGTACGGACCGTGCGCTCGGTAGAACGATCGTCTGTATCACGACGATTGACCCTGAATAAGTGATGCCGAAACGAGGTCCGCAGATAAGGGATCCAAAGAGAGTTGTTTACCTATGGGGCGCGGGTGCAACACAGGCGGAGGCCAGTTACCTTGGAGCGCTGAGAATCAACTTGCTGATGCTCGACAATGAAGAACTCGGGGAAGGTGTCGCGACTCGTATCCTGACACGGCTTCCTGCGTGGCGAAATGCCTTTGGCGCGGACCGCGGAACCGACATTGAGAAGCTGGTCAGCCTCCTGGCCGCGAGCAATGTCGACAGGTATCACAAACTAGCAGAGAAGATTCGGAAGCTTTATTTCGAAGACATCTGCAAGAGCTTGGCTGCCGCAGGGGTGCTCATGAACCCAGAGCTCGCTATCGGTCTCCTGACAATGCACGGAGATAGCCAATTCAAGAAGCAAGAAACCCTAACCGGGATCATTACTACTAACCACGACGGACTATTGCAGTTGGCTGCGCAACGTGTTAATGCTGAAGTGAACATTGGGATCCCATTTCGGTCGAACGATATCACCCAAGCCGAGACGCGCTCGACACCACCACTGTTGCATCTCCATGGTTCATTCACTTGGACATTTGGCCTACCTATCGAAGTATCATTGCTTGACAAGACATCGGCATATTCGCCGAAGACGGTGTGGATACCACCAACGATTCTGAAAGAGGCCAAAGACTATCCTTTCAACAAACTCGCTGGCCTGGCGTACGAACTGTTATCAAGGAATTGCGACGTGCTGCGAGTTGTCGGATCGGCCCTTACACAAAACGACTGGAACATTCTGTCTCTAATCTTCAACGCGCAGAGACATGCGGAGCTTACGAAGGGTGCACCATTTCGCGTCGAACTCATCATGCCGCACGGTGCGGGCATAAGAATCAAGGATGACTGTTCGTACCTCAAGAATCTGACACCCATTGGGTTCCTCTCCGATGGTGATTTTACAGCCTACAAAGAAAGGGGCGAGGGCCAGGCGCCTACCTCAGAGATGAAAAACCCGCTCTTCTACTGGATGAAACAAAAAATTATGTTTCACCGGAACCGCGGCGAGTTCGTGCGGCCTCTTGCTTTGGCGATCGCCAAAATTGCCGGAGACCCAGGAGGCGGACCATGAGGCGACGGGTGGAGGATTGGACAATTGAGAAAGTGCACAAGTCGCGACCTAGGATGTCGTTCCCCGAGTACCAGCGCGAACCCAATCTGTGGTCCATTGAGAAACGACGGCTGCTCATCGATTCAATACTTCGAGACATTGATATTCCCAAGCTTTACTTCAATAAGACAAGCGACAAGGGCATCGAAGTAGTAGATGGCAGTCAGAGACTCTGGTCCATTTGGGAGTTTATCGATGATGCGTACGCATACACGAGTGATGGTAAGTCACGGAAGTTCTCAGAGTTACCCGATGCACAACAAGACACAATACGAAACTACGAATTGCAGATAACTATTTTTGAGGACGCATCGGACGAATATCTGAGGGAGCTGTTTGTGCGGCTGCAACTTGGCTTGTTACTCGTTACAGGCGAGAAGCTGCACGCCGCGAGCGGGGCGATGAAGGACTTTGTTTTCGGTAAGTTTGCGACCCACAGGTTGGTTCGTTCTCTTAACGTGCCGAAGCGCCGTTATGCCAAGGAAACACTCGGCGCCCAGGTGTCTATCAACTCGTTTTCACGAGCTAAAGTTCAGGCGTTTTCTCGCACTAGATATGAGGATCTGGAGTTCTTCTTCAAAGAGTATGAGCACCCGCAAGGAGAGGACCTACAATTCTTCCGTGATCAGTCGAAGAGAATTCTAACCGCGCTCGATGGACTTTGGGAATGCTTCGGCGAGAGGGCCCACGGTCTGAGTAATCGCTCCTACATTCTTTCCATATATCTTCTCTTCGAAAAGCTCGGCGATGACCTAAACTCGCAAAAAGATAAGAAGACGTTCGTCGATTTTGTTTTCGCGCTTTGGACACGGTTGAGGCAAGAAATCAGCGCAGGAATAGACCGAAAGAATCGAGAGCTCTACGCATTCGAAACGATGCTCAGCAGCGCACCGGGAGAGAGGTATCAGATCGAGAGACGACATCAGAAGCTCATTGAGTACTATGAGCATTTCAAGAGGAATGGCAAGATATTAGGCGACTAGGCTAAATCGCAGTGCGGTTGCTCCCTCGTCCAGTTGTTGGGTGGCTCGTTGCTGCCCAAGTGAAAATACGACGCAGGAGTGTCCGGAAATGCAAGTAGGACAGCGGGCATAGAGTCGAACCGGACTTGTTTCATCTGAGTCTTTACCTGGCTGTTCAGTCGGCGTCGCGGCTCTAGCAGGCTGTTGCAAAATACAATCTGTTAGATTCAGCTACACACTTACTGGTCGTTGATGACCTCAAGACGCTCGTACGCTTCGCGATTGAAGGCAAATTTTCCAAATTCACCCTTTAATCAACACCCCGCTAGATGAAACGGACGATCTTTCATCGGATGCGGCGCCATTACTTCTATTTCGTCTGTCGTCGTCACCGCCAAAAAAAATTCAATTAGATCACGGCACCGGCAAGCTCGATCATACTCAATCCGAGTTCTATGTTGCGCCGATGGCCGGTCGCATCCGAACTATCGGATGCCGAGCTCCCGTTCCTGCGCGCGCTCCAGAGCAGGGCCAGATCAATCCGTCGCGTGATGCTTATGACCGTCGAATCCGGCGGCTGGGGACCTTCTACATTCGCATCGACGATTCTGCGTGACTGAGCGCCGAGCCGAATCAGCCGCCGCACCGAGCCGCCATCAAACCCTTCCTGCCGTGCGAGTTCACGAACTGACTGCACCCGCCCCCAGAGCAGGTCTTGTGATCATCTGTGCGCGCTCGCGCAATAACGGCTGGTCAGCGATTTGGAGATATCGAACACGCGGTCGCCGGCGAGGTGGGTCTCCGAGGGTTTCCAGTGATCTCCGCCATCCATCGCGTGCATCGGCTGGAAAGGAGTATCCGCTGGTCTCCGGAAAGCGCGCAC
>DATLST010000017.1:0-4741 GCA_035534055.1 Candidatus Acidiferrales bacterium
AGAAAACATTCGGTCAGACAATGGTCCAGAGTTCGTGGCCGAGGACCTGCGGAAGTGGCTGGGGAATGTGGGGACGGGAACGTTGTATATCGAGCCGGGCAGTCCTTGGGAGAACGGTTACTGCGAGAGCTTCAACGGGAAACTGCGGGACGAATGCTCGGCCGCACGGAGTGTCGCCCGCATCAGCGGGAGAGAGAGAAAGCGTCACGGCCATTCGCTCATTTGCGGCAACCAGATGAATCTTGGTGGTGCATCCCCCGGCGAGTGCCCAATGGCTTGCGGCCCGTTTTTTTCAGCGCCCCAGCACCTGCAAGGTGACGGCCACGATCTGCTGCTCTTGCAAGGCGCGAAATATGCGCTCCAGCACTCCTTGTTTTGCCAGCGCCGCAGCCGCGTGTACATCGTGTGCAACTTGCCGAACGAGGACGGCAAGCCTCGTCATTTGCAGCCGTTTTCCACCTGGTCTCCATTTTCGCAATGTGCACGAAGAACCCCCAGAAGCGATATGACGGTTCCGACCTCGCCTTTCGATAAATCCGTCGCCTCAGATCCCGCAGCTTGATGGGTGCTTTTATCATTTCACCCCTGCCTCACTTTGACGAGCGGAGTACTTACCGGTCCGGGCTCTTCCCTCCGGGCGTGTTTTGCCGCACGCTCATCATCGCTACTACGCCTCGATCCGTCACCCTGATGCCTACGCTCACATTTCCCACTCAGGGTTATAGCAAGCGTCTCTTCGACGGGATTTCTCCGCCGGGCACCGAGGGCTTCTCCAGTTGACACATCCGCCTTCACACCATGTCGCCGCTGATACCCCGTCGGTGGAGCTGATGCATCGGACTCATTTCAGTCAGCCCTTGCTGCTTTCGCGCGTTATCGACCGTCTCAGCCACCGGATTTTCCGTGTAACGAGGCTACATCTGCGTTCACTGCACGTTGCAACCTGGCGCGTTGCGCATACTCCTTTCCGAGTATGTTGTCAGACGGCTTCATCGTTTCGCTTTCGCTCCGCGACGCCTCTCCTGCTACGAGGCGTGAGTCTTTTGGCCTCGGTCGGACTTTCACCGACTGGTTGATGTGCCCTTGTCTGGACACGCCGATTTTCCAGCGGCAGCAGTAACGGGCCAGTTCACGATCGTCCTGCGTGTTCTTCGGGCGGCGATTGTAATTTCGTGCCGACTCTCGAATCGCGGGGCATTCTTCCTTCAACCATTGCCGTACGGCAGCCGGATTTTGTTCGTAGGCCCCTCGGACCGGCTTCTGCGGAGTCAGACCCCAGGCTCGCAAATAACGTCCCACCGTCCACACCGACACTTCCAGATCGAATTTTCGGGACAACAACGCTTGCACCGCTTCTCGGGTCCACAGGGCGAAGGGCAAGCTCAGTTGATCGGGACACCTACCCACAATGTAGCGCACCGTCGTGACCGCTTGATGCGGTGTCAATCGCGAAACGAGAGGCCTTCCTCGACGTCGTGCTTTCAGGGCCTGCCGTCCGACACGTTCAACCAACCCCACCCAGCGGCTCACCGAACCCCGAGCGACCCCGAAAACCCGAGCCGCCTCGGTTTGCAAAAAACCTTAGCATCTTCCTTTCCCATGCCCCGCACACTAACACATTACATTCTTAACATCATCTATAGCATGCTCTGATTAGCAACTTAATTGAGACACACCTACGGATTAAGCCGTCGGTTTTGAATCTCCTGGAGGTGATCGCGCAGCCGCTTGAGAACGTCGTCGACCTGGCCACTGGCGATTTCTCGCTCCACTTCCGATAGCGCGAAATGAACGATGTCGTGATGATGGATTTCCTCCGACGGTAATTGGTCGCTCAATTCGAGCCACACCTTGTGCAGCAGATCGATTTCTTTTGGCGTAAGCCGCGGAGCATGAGGTCCAAGATAAAAAATCTGTTCCTGTCCAGAGGGCGTAAAAATTTCGAGGGTAACACTTGGCCTGGGCTCGGCCATTCGTTCCCATGAGACGCCGATGTCGCGAGCCTGCTCGGCAACCGGCATTTTCGCCGAGCTTCCCACGACAATGGTGCTCGACTGGAGATTCGACGCGGTTCGCAGAATACCGTCCCACAAGTCGTTCGACGCGGCCACGGCCAGCCGCACCGGCTTCCCTTCCTTCTCCGCGATGGACAGAACTCTGGTGAACAATAGCTGTTCAATCGTGCTGAAAAGCTGGTCCGGGGCCAGGTCATACTCTCCCGAAGCCGCGCGGCGTAGCAGCCTCACATGCAGCACGACGATTTCCGCTTCCCTTTGCCTCGTGCGGCGCAGGGCAGCCTCTAAGTGATACAGCGCATAATATGTGCTTACGGGAACAAGAATATTCCCCGGCTTGACTCCCACATTGCTCGGTGTCAAATCGGCTGCTTGAGCGAGGTTGAACTGGTCGAGTTCTACGTGAGTCTGACCCCGCCTCCGTTGTATGTGTTTTTCGGACAGCTCAAATCCAAGGAAAAGCAATACCGAGAAAGCGACGCCCGATACCGTGGCTGCCGGCTTGGTGAAAAGGTTGACGATAGCGATCGCAAACAGCATCAAGGTGATGAGCGCTAGCCCCAGCGGTATTTCCCTTCCGGCAATATGGAAATTCAACGGAACGCGAAACTCCCGGTCCTGCGGGTGAGTGTATCGGAGGACGAGTACCGCGATTCCCTTGAGAGCAAAACTCCAGATCACGCCGAAGGCGTAAAGGTTTGCGAGAAACGTCACGTCGCCGCGACTGATGAGGATGGTCAGGATTTGTAGGACTACGATCGTATTGATGATCCGGTGTGAAGTTCCGAATCGCGGATGAGGCTGCCGGAACCAATCGGACAGAACGCCATCCTCGGACACTCGGTTCAGGACGCCATTCGATCCAACAATGGCCGTGTTGACCGCTCCGGACAAAATCAGCGTCCCAACGACGACAACGAACACGTGGAAGGCCAGTCGCGCCCAGAACGGTCCCTGGAGGCTCATGGCAAGCCCGCCAATGAGGTTCTCGAAATAATGAGGCCTTGTTTTGTCGGGGATAATCATCACCGCGAAAAATGAAACGAGCGAGGTGAAGACCATGCTGTAGATGAAAATAACGAGGGCCGCTTTTTTCAGGTTGGGGAGCTTCGGATGCTCGATTTCCCGGTATACCTGTGCGAGCGATTCCTCTCCGCTCATTGCCAGCACCGAATGGCCCAGTCCGACGAACACGGCGGCCAAAGTGATCAAATGGGGAATCTGGCTGCCGTAGAGCCATCCGAGCGAGTGCTTGGTGAGGAGGATGTTGTGCGGCACCGGTGCGGGCGGCAGATGTGCCCCGCGCACAAACAGCGTGTAAGCGCACCATGAGATCAGCGCCACCACCATTACGGTGGTCAGCTGCATGATCCAAAGAGCTTTTTCACTGGATTCGGGAATGCCCTTGATGTTCTGCCACCAGAAATAGACCGTCACAAGAATGGCAAACGCTGCCGCAGCCGCGTTTGCGTTGAGTACGATTGTCAAATGCGCGTAAGCGAACATCTCATTCAACAAACCCGCGAGATATTGCCCGGCGGACACTCCGCTAATCGGCCCCGTCAGCACGTAATCGAACATCAGAGCGGAAACCGAGAATTTGGCTAGCGCCCCGCCCATCGCTTCCTTCACTACGCGGTAGACGCCCCCACGCACGAACATGCTGCAGCTTTCCACGTACACCTGGGAGACTGCATAGGAAAGAAGCATCGTCGCGAGAATGAACCAGGGCGCGGTCTTCCCGATGAATTGCTCGGCCTCGCCTCCCGCGTAATATGCGGACGACGCGAGGTCGTTCAGCACGATCGCCGCCGCGCGCCAATAGGAAATGAACGCCAGCATGGCCGTGGTGGCCACAAGCACTTTGACGACAGGGCGGGCGGAGCCTTTTGTCAGTTCGGAACCCGGGGGAATGGATGCCATAGGGGTTTTATAAGACGCGGGGAAGAACTATACGTCGAAACGAGGGGCAAAGGGAAGCATTCTAGCCGTTGTTTTCCTGATAGCCCTAATCCATTTTTTGAATCGCACTCTGCTGAAAGTTCGCGTCATTCGCTTCATTTCATAACCGAGCTGTCAGCATGTCAAACTGTAAGGTAGCGCACGGTCTAGCAGGCTGCTGAAAAATTGGGCGGGGCGGGCAATTTCTGGTCCCGTTTGCGTCATTGCCGAGTGCTGGGCGTTTTTGGGGTGGTTTTTCGCGAGCGCCCCAGGTGGGCGTTTCAGCGCTATGCAGAGACACTACGCCCCGGACTTACTGCGCTCGAACTGCTGCGGCCATCAGATTTCGCTTGCGCACCAGGTTGTAGGCGGCGCACGCAAAGCTGAACATCCAATCGACCTTCAACGTTCCCCGATGCCACACCTTGCGGAATAGAGCAATCGTCTTCAGCCAGCCAAAGCACTCTTCGATGCGTTTCCTCTTCTTCTGGCTGATGTGGTAGTCCTGGTGTTGTGTCGTTCGTCCATCGACGGCGCTGCCGCCTCGCCGCGCCCGATTTTGTGCCACGTGCGGCGTCACGCGCAGGTTCCGGCACTCGCGCACAAAATCCGCGGTATCGAAACCCTTGTCACCACCTACTGTCACACGCTTTCTTCTTGGAACATCCTGCAACAGGGTCATCGCCGCATCGCGTTCGGCCGTGCCCGTCGCTTCCCACACCTGACTCGAAACAATCAATCCGTTGTCATTCTCCACCAGCATATTCCCGCTGTAGCTCAACTTA
>DATLST010000018.1:0-36672 GCA_035534055.1 Candidatus Acidiferrales bacterium
CCACATCCTTCCACGTGCTGGCGGCGACTGCGGGACTGGGAAGAGCGGGGCGTTTGGTTGAACATCTGGCGGGTGTTTCTGAGCGAGTTGAACGAGCGCCAGCAATTGAAGTGGAGCGAGTCGTTTCTGGACGGCAGTTTCGCTCCGGCAAAAAAAGGGGCTGCGGAGTCGGAAAAATCAAGCGGGGCAAGGGGACGAAGTGGATGGTGGTGGTCGACGGCCGCGGTCTTCCTCTGGGAAACTACCTTCACTCTGCATCCCCGGCGGAAGTCCGGCTCGCGGAAACAACACTCGCGGCGATCCGCGTAGGACGGCGCCACCGCGCAGGCCGACCCCGGCAGAAGCCGCTGCGGGTGATTGCCGATAAGGCGTATGACAGCGATCCGTTGCGGAAGCGTTTGCAGCGGCGCGGGATCGAGCTGATCTGTCCGCATAAGAGGAATCGCGTCCGGCCCGCCACGCAGGATGGCCGCCCGCTGCGGCGCTACCGGTGCCGCTGGATCGTCGAACGAACCAACGCCTGGCTCGGAAACTTTCGGCGCCTGGTCGTGCGCTATGACCGCTCGCTCACGATTTATGGCGCCTTCTTTCATATCGCCTGCTTCATGATCGTCTTACGGAGGCTTGTGCAATAGCTTCTAGTATAAGATCCAATTTTGTGATGGGACTCGACGGCAGGGCTTCGTTCAGGGAGTTGGAATGCCGTGCTGGTGGCAGGGAAGTTTCAAGGAGTAGGGAAGATCGTTGGCTGATGGATTTCCTGCGAGTGCATCATGACGGACAGTTGATCGGTGCGAACACGTTCCGCGAAGAATCAGGCACTGACGCGCGTGGCTTTGATTATGGCATCGATGACGAGCACTGCGGGCGTATCGAGAGGGCACCTTAGCCGGCTGCTGAAAAATTGGGCGGGGCGGGCAATTTCTGATCTCGTTTGCATCATTTGCTCGGCCTGAGTTTCAATCTGTATCGCCTGTGGCATCCCCGCTTTTTCTTGAGGATGTCAGCGGAGCCACATCGCTTCAACTCTATCCGCCTGGCTCACGTCGCAATTGAGAGGAATCAATAGCTTCAACCTCTCGGCTTGTTGCGAAAGGAGCAGCAGAATCGTTGAACCTCCCTAATCCGATAGGATCACATCGGGATTTTTCCGCCTCGCGAGGTTTACAATGCCCAGCGCTGGCGGATCATCGCTCTCGTTGAGTTCTCCACCTGTTGTCTATTTCAATTTCCGTGCTTCGTCCGTACTGCGAATCAATGGAAAGCCTATGCTTAGCGTCGGCAGCGATAGGAAACCAAGAATAGGGCCGCCCGGAACCAATAGCACGAGCGGCCCAATCCCGAAGGGTCCAACCGATTCTACGCTTCGGTCACTAATTGCTTGGCCATCCAGTCGGGGAATACGGGGGTACGCTCGATGCGCGGTCCGCCTGCGTTCGCGGCTTGTGTGTGCCCCGTGCCCTCCACCATGGTGCGCTTGGAGTTGACACAGGCTTGGTAGAGACGCAGAGCGCCGGCCGGGTCCATGATGCGGTCGTCCTTGCTATAGCCGATCAGCATGGCGCTTTCGACGTCCTTGGCCTTGCCCTCCATCGTGTAGTCCGCGATCTTCTTGCGGCAATCGGCGAGATCGTTCGCTCCAATGATCCAGCGGACGCGCTCTTGGATAGGCGGAAAGTAATCGAAAAGGTCGCGCTTCAAATCGTACGAACCGCTCATCATCACCGCGGCCTTGATGCGCTTGTCTCCGCTGGCGCAGCGCGGAGTGCCGTAGCTGCCCATGCTGATGCCTTGCATGCCAACGCGGGTGGCGTCGACATCGGAACGCGTTTCCAGGTAGTCGATCATGGCTTTGGCGATTCTTTCGCAGTCCGGCGGAAGGTGCAGATCCATCAAACGCAGGGCGCCTCCCTGTCCCGGAAAATCGACGGCTAGATAGGCCATGCCGCGGGTGGAGTAGGCCCCGCCGCCCATGATGGTGGACTCGGCCATGGTATCGGCGCCTTGAAAGGGGATGACCACGGGATATTTCTTGCCTGCGGGGCCGTTGGGCTTGCGGAAATATCCGTCGAGAATCTTGCCGTCAAAATTGATTTTGACGCGCTCGAACGGCGGCCGAGTCATCTGCCAGGCTTTGTCGAACGTTTCGCGAGCCTTCTTATACATGGGAAGCATGCGAGGCTCGGTGACCGGCTGCGGCCAGGATGCAAAGCGGTAGAATTCGGCGGCGCGCAGGTAGTACTGATTCGCGGTGACCTTCGACCCTTCCCCGGCGAATTTCTCGGCGAGGCCTTCATTCTTCTCCGCGACGCGGCTCCATTCCGCGATCCAGGACTCCAGATCGAACGGCTTCAGTCGCTGGGCGACTTCGAGTTCGTCCGCGTCGCTCGTGTAAATCGAGGCGGTCAGGCGGATTTCGAGCTGGCCTCCGCCCGGCAATCCCTTCGCGGGGTAGAGCTCCTCCTCGTCGCGTCCTCCAACCTCGCCCATCGTCCCGCCTTCGGCGCTGGCATCCTGCGCGAGCGCGGGTGAATTGAGCACTCCCGAAAGGACGGGAAGCCCGGCGGATACGAGTCCCATTTTGACCAGGTTCCTGCGACTCAATTGGAAAGGTGTGTCCATGATGTTTTCCTCCTTTAATGCATCTAGTAATGCTCCTGGCAGTTCAGATCTAAAGCTTCAAAAGCTTGGCCGCATTGCCGTTCAGGATCATGTTGCGCTGGATGGCAGGCAAGTCAAGCTCCTGAATAAACTTCACGGGCTCGTCCACTCCCATGTCGAAACAGTAGTCGCTGCCGGTCAGGATGCGATCCGCGCCTACCTGCTCGATCATGTATTCCGTGTAGGGCTTGGAATGAGAGACGGTGTCGAAAACGAACCGGTGCAGATATTCGCTGGGGGCCTTGGGCAGCCCCTTGTCTTCCGAACGCACATGCCAGCCGCGGTCCCAGCGGCCAATAAGAGCAAGAAGCGCGCCGCCGGAATGTGACAAGCAGACCGTCACGTTTGGATGGCGGTCGAGCACGCCGCCAAAAATCAGATGGGCGGCGGCGGTGGTTCCGTCAATCGGATTGCCCATGAGATTTGAAAGATAATAGTTCTTGAAGCGGTCTCCGCCGAGCGGAGTGACGGGATGCAGAAAGACCGGCAGCCCCAGCTGCTCGATGCGCGCGAAAATGGGATCGAACAGCGGTTCATCGAGGTCCTTTCCGGCAATATTCGTCCCCATGTAAACGCCGCGAACGCCGGGAAGCCTGGAGACGCGATCCAGCTCGGCGATCGCGAGACCTGGAAATTGCATGGGCAGAGTGGCTAGTACGACGAAGCGAGTGGAATACGCCCGATGCGCCGCAACGGCCGAATCGTTCCAGGCCTTGGCGAGGCTGAGGGAGTGCTGGCCGTCGCCCCAATAAAGCATCGGCGTGGTGAGCGAGATGGCCTGCACCGCGATGCCCTTCTTGTCCATGTCGGCGAGGCGTAGTTTCAAATCGGTGAACTTGGGGTCGCTGCTGTTTGGATGCTTGCCTTCCTTGGCCAGGAGCGAAAGATAGGATTCCGGGAAATAGTGGGCGTGAATGTCGATGGGGCGCACGGGCGCGCTTTCCTGGGCTCCGTCGGCGTCACCGAATACACCGTGCAGCGTTCCGATGGTGGCGGCCGACACTCCCGCCCGCAGCACTTGCCTGCGAGATAGCCGCCCTTCACAATCGTGAGTCTTACGATTCGCCATCGTTGCTCTCGCCCTGAACTCGGCACCACTTTGCGTCGCGAGTACGGGAATCAGTGCGCGTTCTTATCCAGCTTATCCGGTCAGTTCGCAAAAAAATTAGCGATGCCATCACGATTTTTGTAGCGCATCATTCCGTGACACAGCGCGCAGTCCTGCGTCGTTCAGTTTGACTGATATCGGTTTTCATTCCCGCTCGTGTGAGCCACTTGGCATCGTAAGGATCAAAGCCGCGATGAGCTAGCTTCCCCGGAAATACCCAGCACGGGAATTCCCGCGAGATTGACGAGATTGTGAACGGATTGTTTCTGAAGGTTCGATTCGCGAGCACGTGGCGCCTCCATGTCCTTACGGTGTAAAGCATCAGGGAGCTTACCAGCGTTCGAGCGGTGCCGAGTATACAGCACCGCGAGGCGTTTTTGGAGCATTTCGGCTCAGCCCCCGCGCCGCAAGCAGGCGAAAGATTGCGGGTATTCACATGCCTGACGCAGATTTCAGTGGGCATCGTACGCCTGTTAACCTCCGAGGATAGCGGTGTAAGCGCTCGGGTCCACGTTTCCACCGCTCACGACGCAGCATACGGAACGATCGCGAAACAGTTCCGGGGCCGTCATCACAGCCGCGATGCTGAGCGCTCCGGTTGGTTCGGCTTTCAGATTCGCAAGGCGGAACAAGAGGCGCACGGCTTCCACGATCATCTCTTCGGGAACTTCCACGATATCTTTTAATTCTCGCTGAAGGATTCGCCAGTTGTGCTCGCCAAGGGAAAGGGTGCGCGCGCCATCGGCAATTGTCCTCGGCTCCGCTTCATTCCTAATAATCTTCCCCGCCTTCAATGAACGCGCGGCATCGTTGGCGATCAGCGGTTCCGCGCCGATTACCTGGATTTTTTTGCCGGAGGAGCCGATGCCGGAGATGATTCCCGCACTCAGGCCCCCGCCTCCGACGGGTACCACTACGACGTCCGGCAAAGGGTTCAGGGCGCTGACTTCCTGCCCCAGCGTGCTATTGCCTTGAATCACGAGAGGGTCATCGTAGGCACTTGCAACGTAGGCTTCCGGGTGCTCGCGCGCCAGCTCCGAGACTCGCTCCTGCCTCGATTTGACGGCCACGTCCACAAGCTCGACCTGGCCGCCATATTCGCGGACCGCGTCTACCTTGACTCTCACGGAGGTTGCCGGCATTACCACGATGCAGGATTTATTCAGCAGTGCGCATGCATAGGCCAAAGCCTGGCCAAAATTTCCAGACGAAGCGGCAATCAGCAGGCGGTTCGGAACGGAAGATGCCACATTGTACGCAGCGCGAAATTTGAAGCTGCCGGTGTGTTGGAAAGTCTCGCTGGCGATGAGGATATTTGTGGCAAGCTTCTTCGCCAATCGTTGAGATTCAATCAGTGTGACGGGCCGAACCGCTCTCTGGATTGTAATTTTTGAAATTGTTGCGTCTGGCATGCTTATTCGCTTCAGCATTGCAAGCAGCGCGCCGTCGCCGGCCGCATTTGTTCGGCACATTGTGGCTCGGTTGAGGGCGCCACGCAATGGGAAGAGAGCCTCCGCGGCCATCACCACCGGCATTTCCCGATGCTCCAGCCCTCCGGAAAAGGGGCTTGACGTGCAGCCGGATGACGCGTATCTATGACCGGCAGAATAGGGCTCCCATGCATGCCCCCCGCCAAATCCCGCCCTGGGAGTGTTCGGGGGCGCTGAAGTGATTGACCAGACCTCCGTTTAACTTGTTTGATTTGAAGGAGACGTGATCATGGCCAGCTCGGTCACCAACCGTTCCAAAAAGCCTTTCTACCGGACTTTGTGGGGGCAGGTACTAATTGGCGTAGCGATCGCTATCGTCCTCGGCTACGTGAAGCCACATACCGCTGTGGCCATGAAGCCTCTCGGAGACGCTTTCATCCGGCTGATCACCATGATCATCACGCTGGTCATTTTCTGCACCGTGGTGACGGGCATTGCCGGCATGGAAGACATGAAGAAAGTGGGCAGGGTCGGGGGAAAGGCGCTGCTCTATTTCGAGGTGGTGTCCACGCTGGCGCTGATCATTGGAATGGGGGTTGGCAACTGGGTGCATACGGGGGCAGGCTTCAACGCAGACCCGGCCACCCTCAATGCAAAAGCCGTAGCAGGATACGCCGGCGCGGCCAAGGCCCAGAGCGTGACAGATTTTCTGATGCACATCATCCCGACGACGGTGGTCGATGCTTTCGCCCGGGGTGACATTTTAGAAGTGCTGCTGGTTTCGGTTCTGTTCGGCTTCGCTTTGTCCGCAATGGGAGACCGCTGCAAACCGCTGGTAGAGATGTTTGACGGGCTCACGCACGCGGTATTCGGCGTGGTGAATATCGTGATGGTGTTTGCGCCTATCGGAGCATTTGGCGCGATGGCTTTCACGGTCGGCAATTATGGACTGGCCTCGTTGGGTCCGCTCGCGAAGCTGATCGGAACCTTTTGGCTCACGTCCATCCTGTTCGTGTTAGTGGTTATGGGCGTCATCGCGTGGGCATTCGGGTTCAGCATCTTCAAGTTCCTCAACTATATCAAGGAAGAGATCGTACTGGTTCTGGCCACCAGTTCTTCGGAGACAGCCCTTCCCACTCTGATGGAAAAGATGGAGAAGCTCGGCTGCTCGAAATCACTCGTGGGACTGGTAGTGCCGACAGGATATACGTTCAATACCGACGGCAGCAGCCTCTACATGACGCTGGCCGCACTCTTCGTAGCACAGGCGACCAATACGCATTTGACGTTTGGGCAACAATTGACGATTTTTGCGGTCGCGGTACTTACGTCCAAGGGGGCGAGTGGAGTTCAGGGCGCATCGTTCATCGCGTTAGTGGGAACTTTGATGGTCATCCCCACCGTTCCCGTGGCCGGGATGGCTCTGATTCTCGGCATCGACCGCTTCATGAGCATGGCCCGCGCAACGGTCAATATGGTGGGCAACGGTGTGGCAACGATCGTGGTCGCGCGTTGGGAGAAAGAACTGGACCCAGCATTACTGCGGCATAACTTGAACCTGCCGTCGGAAAGCGGCCTATCGCCGCTTGACCTCGCGAGCGGGACGAAGGCGGTCGAGGGATAGCGAATCGAGCAGGCTCACGGAAAGATGGCCACCGGCGGAATCGTTCAGCGCGCGTATCCGTTGAGTTGCTGGCCCCCGGAGAGAACGATGCGGTCGAGCCGCATCACATTGGAGCCATCCTTGGCCTGGTTGCCGACAATCGTGATTTGATCTCCCGCTTTCAGCGTGTCCTTGGTCCAGCCAACTTTGGAAAGCCGGCGTGGGCTGGGGCAGTCTGCCGTCCATTTTTCGACGCTGCCATTTTCTTTCTTCACGTCAAAGAAAACTTGCGCGTGGGGATTCGACCATTCAAAGTCGGTCACAATTCCTGGCAAAGTAATCTGGTGGTCCAGATCGTACATAGACATGGAGTGGTGTGCGATAACCGGGCCGGCACCCAGGAGAAGGCTCGCCAACAACGCAGAGAATACAAATAGTTGAGTCTTCATAAGCCGCATGCCTCCCAGGATAGATGCAGCCTCCCCCGCCTGTGCTGCATTCCGAGGTTATTTTAGCTGTGCAAATTGGAAGCTGCCATCTCAGAAGTGCCGGACGCAATGGATCGGGAGTTGTGCGCGGTAATGCGGACAATATCGTTCCTCCCGTTATCTGCATCCGGACGAGGAGCTTCAAATTCGAGGGTCGCCCCGAGCGCGGCCTTGGCAGGCGCCGCTCGGGAGCGAACCGTGTAACGCTTTCCAGGAATGCAGCTACTGCGCGAGCTCCAGGATCACGAATGAGCCTGCGATGGGCTGCGGTCGCGGTCGCGGATTATCAGATGTCGGCGCCGCAGCTGCCTTGAAATCCGCAGTCACGGTAAATACGTGATGGGTCTTCGGGTCGATGGTCATGGTCCGGGTGCCGAACTGCGTTGTGACATTTCCGACCGCGCTGTATTTGTCCGCGGAATCCTGGTGAAGGATGGAAACCAATCCCTCCCTGCAGGAAGCAAACACGAGGCCTGTTGCCGGATCAAAGCCGTCGCCATCAGGATCTCCGCCGATAGGAGGAGCGGCAACGACCTTGCCGGTATCCGCATTCACCACCGCCATCACCTTATCGCAGGCGGCGAAAAGCCGGTGGTGCGCCGGATCAAACGCCAGGGCGGAAGGCCCCTCGCAAGGCGCCAGCGGCCAGGTTCCCTTCACGGCGAGAGTCTTGGTGTCGAATTCCATGATCGAGCTCTTATCTTCGAGGTTCACAAACATGTTGCCCTTGCCATCGAGCGCGGGCTCTTCAGGCTTGCCACCGAGGTCCACCGTACCAACCACCTTTCCCGTGACCGCATCGATGGCCGTCGCATTCGAATTCTTGCCATTCAAGGTGAAGACACGCTTGGTCTGGGGGTCGTAAATGATGGAGTCGGGGTTGTCTCCCGTGGTCTTGATGGAACCGATGGGCTTGAGTGTTTTCAAGTCGAAAACAGTGACGGTAGCCTCGCCGCCGTTGCTCGTAAAGCCCTTGCCCAAGTCAGGCGCGAGCGCGATGCCGTGCACGCCCTTCGTGTCGGGAATGTCGCCAATCACCTTTCCCGAATTCTCGTCCACGACCATCACGTGCGTGCCGCGCGAGACGAAAAGGCGATGCGTATCGGGATCGACGCGGAGATAGTCCCACCCACCCTCGCCGCCCACTTGCATTCTGCGGACTACATGGTAGCTCGTGCCTTGGGGTGCGGCATAGGCTCCGGCAGCGGACAGAAGAAGGAAAGACGTGGAGAAGAGGCAGGCCTTGCAGAACCACGCTGGAAAGTGTCGTTTTGACATGCGAAATGTCTCCTTTGGTGCAATTTAGGGTACCGATATCGCTCGTGCGCCATAGCCTAGCGAGCCTCACCGCGCGGAGCGCGAAAACACCACGATCCGCACGCCAGGCTCGCTGACATCTTTCACTTTCACCTTTAGATAGAAGGCCGGCTCTCGCGAGTTAGGTAGAATTGCACGGCGGGAGTTATGATAAGTGACAACACCATTGAGATCAGAATTCCACCGATGACACCAATGGCCAGGGGTTGCAGCATCTGCGAACCCGCGCCCAGGGCCAAAGACAACGGCAGCATGCCTGCCACCGCAGCCATGGCTGTCATTACAATCGGACGAAGCCGCCGGCGTCCCGCCTCAACCAGGGCTTCTTCCGCCGAGAATCCCACCGACCGGAATTTCTGATCGGCATCCAGCAGGAGAATGCCGTTTTTGGCAACGATGCCGATCACCATGATCAGTCCCATGAATGAGGAGATATTGAATGTTGTCCGCGTGATCAGCAGAGCGAAGAACACGCCCGAGGTGGAAAGAACCGCGGAAGAAAGAATCGCTACCGGCGCCGAAAAGGCCCGGAATTCAAAGAGTAGTACCAGGAAGATCAGCACCAGGGCGAGCAGGAGAACAACAACGAGATCGTGGAAGGATTTCTGCTGCTCCTGGTAGGTGCCGCCGTACTCCACTCGAATGGAAGGCGGGATTTTCAAGTCGCTAACTGCCTTCTGCACCGCAGCCACACCCGTGCCTAAATCCAGGCCCTCCAGTCGAGCGGTGACTTCCACGTCTCGCTGCAGGTTTTCACGAAGGATTTCCATCTGCCCGGGAAGTTCCGTGATGGCGGCCATGGAACCCAGGGTGGCGGTTCCTCCATTGGAGTTGACCAGCAATGTATTGCTCATGGCTTCGAGCGACGCCCGGTTCGCTTCTGGGAAGCGGACCCGCAGGGTATATGGCCGGTCGTCGACAATCACCGGCGCGGTAGCGGGCTCGCCGTCCACGATCGCCGAGGCAGCGACCGCAAGCTGATCCGTGGTGAAACCAGCTTTGGCTGCGGTCTCGGGATTGACGGTGAACATCACGGCAGGTCCACTGGTCGCATCCTCGATGCCGTCGGAAATATCCACCACCGGTTTCTTATTGTTTACGTAAATTCTTCCGAGGGCGTCCGCCACGCGAAGTGCCCAGGTGGTGAGAAGGTCGACATTCGGCGAGAAGAGTTTGACCACGACGGGCTGCGGAGCGCCAGTGAGGTCGCCGATCATATCTTGGAGCACCTGAGTAAAGTCGACGTCAAGCGCCGGCTCCTCGGTGGTAACCTTGGCGCGCACCTCGCTGATGATTTCATAAATGCTGCGGCTGCGCTTGTTCTTGAGCTTCACGGCAATGTCTCCGGTATTGGGCTCGGTCACTGCCGCAAGCCCAAGCTGCAAGCCGGTGCGCCGGGACGTGCTTTCAACCTCCGGGACCGTGCGAATGATCTGCTCCACGTGGTCCAGCACACGAGTGGTCTCCTGGAGGGAACTGCCGGGCGGCATGACATAGTCCAGAACGAACCCTCCCTCGTCCATCGCGGGGAGCAAGTCGCTACCGAGCTGTTTGTAGCACACATAGGATACAACGATGAGAATCGCGCAAAATCCAACCAGCCACGCGGGATGCTCCAGGGCTCGCCGCAGCCAGCGCTCGTAGAATTTCAGGATTCGCTCGAACACGCCTCCTTGCAGGGAAGCCTGCTCGGCGGCGATCATACGCCGCACCTCGGCTTGTTCTGGAGTCTCGCCCGACTCTGTCTGACTCAAAGGACGCTCGTCTTCGTGGTTTCCGTTTTGGTTTTCGTCGTTTGTTTCCGGGGCATGTTTGCGATGGATCAGATACGTGCCCAGATTCGTCGTAAAAGTGAGAGCGAGCGCCAATGAGACTAGCAGCGAGATGCTCATGGCAATAGCGAGCGCGCTGAAGAAAGTGCCCGTAACTCCGGTGATGGAAATCAAGGGCAAGAAGACCACAATGGGCGTCAGCGTGGAGCCGATGAGCGGCACGGTGAGTTCCTTGAGGGCCTTGCTGGTCGCTTCGAGCGGTGCTTCGCCGCCGTCGCGGTGCAGGACGATGTTTTCGACCATCACGATCGCATCGTCGATCACCAGTCCGGCGGCCGCGGCCAGGCCCCCCAAAGTCATCATGTTGAAGCCCTGCCCCATGAATTTCATGGCAATGAAAGTGATGGAGATCGCCACCGGAATGACCACGGCCGCCAGCACCGCCGTGCCGAAGTCCCGCAAGAACAGCCAGATAATGAACGCCGTGAGGAAGAGGCCGATGACGATGGCGTCGCGCACGCTGGTAATCGATTCCGTGACGATGTCCGATTGATCGTAAAAGGTGCTGATTTGCACGCCGGGCGGGAGGGACGAGCGAAGGCTTTGCATTGCCTGGTGGGCTTCGTCCGCGACTTGTACCGTGTTGCTTTTAGGCTGGCGATCGATGCTAAGCAATACGGCCGCCTTTCCGTTGGCCGTGACCACGGTGTAGTTGGGAGCCGTGGAAGGAGAGACGATGCCGATATCCCGAATCTGAACCGGCACGTCGTTTGTGTCCTTGATGACGATTTCACCGATCTGCTCCGGCGTGCGGACTTGCGTGGTGACCAGCCCGAGGAACAACTGATGATTGCGAGTCAGGAGGCCGGGCGAATCGATCAGATTCGTGCGATTGACCGCGTCCAAAATGTCCTGCAAGGTCACGCGGGAGCGCAGCATCCTGGCGGGGTCGGGCGTCACCTGGAATTCCGGCACCTGCCCTCCCTGCACCACGACGCTCGCGACTCCGCTCAACCGGTTCAGGCGCGGCTTGAGGTCGTAGGTCGCCAGCTCCCACAACTGTGTTTGCGGAACCGTATCGGACGTAAGGCTGTAGCCGAGAATGGGGAAGCTGGCGAAATCGAGACGGTTCGTCGATATCTGGGCCGTGGAAGGAAGAGTGCTTTGAACGCGCGACACGGCGGCGTTGACCTGCAGAAGCGTCTGTGGCATGTTGACGCCCCAGGTAAAAAACAGATCGATTTCCGCCGAGCCTCGACTCGTGATCGAACGGACATCCTCCAGCCCCGGAACGCTGTTCACCGCCTCCTCAATCGGGCGGGTAATGGTGACCTCCATCTGGTCAATCGGCATCACTCCGTTGTCAACGCCGATGATAATTCGGGGGAAGTTGGTGGAAGGAAACACGGCAATGGGAATCGAAAAAGCTTCGTAGACCCCAACCGCCGCCAGCACGAAAACCAGAAAAAGAAGAGACTTGGAATGGCGGGCGAACCAATAGCGTGATCGGTCCTCCGCAGGCGCTCCTTTTCGAACCGAGGGCGCAATGGTGGAAGTCGGTACTTTACCTGGCATTAGAGTTTACCTGTCCTCAAGGAAAGTAAGAGCGAGGAAGCTCGATGTCCAACGAATCATGCGCCACCTGACGATCATCAGTTGTCCTCGTCGTCCTCGTCGGGCATTTTCGGCGCTTGGACCTGTATCTTGGTCTTCGCCAGGACGTCTTCATCTTCGTTGGCGAGTTCGAACGCGCCGACAGTAACCACGCGCTCCCCGCCTTTCAGCCCGTCGGTGACCTGGACATCGTCTCCGTTGCGGATGCCGGTCTTGACCTTTTGCTTGTGGGGTTTGTTATCCGAATCCAGCACGATCACTGAAGTTACTCCATCGGGATCGGTAAGGAGCGACTCCGCCGGGATTACCACAGCCTTGGCCACTGTTTGGGCTACCATGGCCACGCGCACACTAGCGCCCGGTTTCATGGTCCCCCTCGGGTTGGCGGCCTGCACCCAAACCTCCACGGTTGTGCTGCCCGGATCCAGCGCAGGGCTAACGAGGGTGATCTTACCGGGAACGGGTTTCCCGCCTGGCACCGTGATGGTGGCTGAGTCTCCTGCATGCAGTTGCAACGCATCGGCCTGGGGAATGTGTGCCCTCGCCACAACCTGGGACAGGTCCATCACCGTGAGGATGGGAGTGCCGGCTGGAGCCATCTCACCGGGATAGAAAGGCCGGTCGGTCACGACCCCGTTGATGGGGCTGGTGATCTTCGTATAACTCAACTGGGCTTCGGCACTGGCCGTTTTTCCCTTGGCAGCCGTTAGTTGTGCCTCGGCCACCTTGAGTTCATATTGTTTTTCCGCGAGCGCATACTGGTCCCGAGCCTGGGTCAGAGCGATCGCGGCATCCTGGACATCCTTGGCGGAACCGGCGCCCTGTTTGTAGAGAGTCTCGCGGCTATCGTAGAGCTTTTGCTGGGCGTCCAATTGCTCCTTGGCGAGCTTGAGATTCTGAGACACTTGCTGAGAAACGGTTTGGTAATTGGCTTCCGCTTGCTGATACCCGCCCTGAATCTCGGTGAGCGCTCCGGTAAGGTCGCGGTTCTCGAGTTCCACGAGTAACTCACCCGCGTGGACCTTGCTGCCCCGATTGACATAAAACTTCGAAATCGGCGCCGCGACTTTCGGAACAATGGCGGCCTGGTCTTTGGGATACAGGATGGCATCCGCGGATATCACGCGCTGGATGGGCTCGCTCTCGGCCGCGCCGACCTGGACGGTTACAGTGGGCACTGCCTCGGCTTGATCCTGCGACGAGCATCCGGATAAAATAAAACCGCCCGCAAGGCTCAGGAGACCGCCGAGCGCGCAAACAGTGAGGCGCTGTGCCCGGCAATGGTTTACCCGAGATGAGGTGAACGGAAGTTTATCTTTTTTTGTGTCCATAGTTGTTCGGCTGCCTTCACGTCAATCAGAAATTTCCAGTTAACGTCTGGAGATTCGCCAAGGCCAGCCGATAGCGAGCCTCGGTGCTGCTGTACGCGTTGCGTGACGTCGCCAGCGTATTCTCGGCGTCGACCACTTCCAGCACGGTGGATTCTCCGGCCTGGTATCGTAAATTCACCAAGCGCAGGCTCTCGGCTGCAAGATCCGCCGTGCGGCGGGATCTATCCACGGCGTCTCGGGCGATCGCCGCCTCATTGTAAAACGAATAGAGATTGCTAAGCATTTGCCGCTGAGTTTGGCTGAGTTCCACACGAGCCTGCTGCTGCCTATATTCAGTCTGGTGCAGCCTGCTGCGCAATGTTCCCCAATCCCACACCGGTATGTTCAGAGCTGCAGTGAGGAAATAGCCTAGCGTCGGAACAGGCCCAAGGTTCGGGTGGGTAGCCCAGGTGGAGTTCAGCGCGAATTGATTCGCCTCAATGCCCCAATCGGCGTCGATGGAGAGCGAAGGCAAGAACGCGTTTTTCGCCGCGGATACATCCAGATTTGCCGCCCGTAACGTCTCCTCGGCCACGCGTAGATCAGGGTTCTGCTTCTCGGCCATACCTTGCACTTCGGTGAACAGCGGCAAGGGCGCCGGAGAATCCAGGTCATCCACGATCGTGAAATTTTCATTCAACGTGGGGAACAGCAAAACAGCGAGGTCCAAGCGGGCGCCTTCCATGGACAGCCGCGCTTCGTCGAACGCCTGCTGCTGCTGCTGGAATTGAATCTGCGCTTTGACCACGTCACTGTGGGCTGTCTGCCCCGCACGCTCTTGGTCCTGCGTAATGGTCATAAAACGCCTCGCGGTGTCCAAAGCCTGCTGCGCCGTCGAGTAGTTGCGTTGGGACACGGCCAAAGCGTAATAAGTCCTGGTAACGGTCACGGTGAGTCCGCGCCGGGCAATTTCGGATTTGGCCTTTGCGATCGCTTCCAGGGCATCCGCGCGGTGAATCCCCGTTAACATATAGGTGTTCGGCGAGAGATCCTGATGAAGCACGGCCCATTCGCGATAAACGTGCACACCATCATTCGTGACGAATCTTCCTTCAGGCGTTTGCCCGTTTCCCTGTGTATTAAGGTACTGAGTCGAGTCATTAAGCGAGGGAAGCATGGCATTTCTGGCCTGTTGGCGGTCTTCATGGGCGCTCTTTGCGTCCCCCACGGCAGCCAGGTAACCCGCATCATTCTTCCGCGCCCGGTCCAAGGCATCCTGTAAAGTGATCGTGACCGGCGGGGTAGATTGACCCGGCCCGGGTGGTTCCACCAGTTGGACGGTTGATTCGGCTCCCGCGGGAGGCGCTGCGTTTTGCGCCCTCGCTTGGAAGACCGGAACGCTGAGCGCCGCGATCAGGACGACCAGAGGCAGACGAATGAAGCGGCCGCCAAAAAGGCTGGTGCATTCGCACCGCATGTCCCCGCTGGACGCGCATCGATTTCGGCAGCTTAAATTATCCATTAGCCCTCCAACCACCCTGGCATTCTTCAATCGGGCAAAAAAGGATAGATAGCCGACATGAAAATCACCTGAAAATCAGAGTACGGACGGTTACCAAACTTTGACCCGGCTGCATTCTGCTTTTAATAACTCATCATGTAGACGGAGTAGCACGACCGTGGGTTTCCGCAAATGCGATCTCAATGCCCATCCGCATGCTGGAAAGAGATTTTCACCCGTAAAACCCACATTTAACAATGCGAAAGCGGCTTGGATGGCTCTCCAAGTCGAAATAGGATTGAATCGATGCCGCAAATGCGCTAACCTTAAGGGGAACTGTCCTGTCTAATGATGCGCCCCCGGAGCGCTTCCGGCACTAGGCGCGCGAAGGGGCTCCATTATGCCTAAGATCAATTTCATATTGAATGGGAAATCGGTCACAACTTCTTATGAGGAAGGTATGCACTTCCTCGAAGTTTTGCGCGAAGAATGCGGCATCATCTCCACGAAGAACGGTTGTGCTCCTGAAGGCACCTGTGGCTGTTGTACGATTCTCGTGGATGGGCGGCCGGCGCTGGCGTGCCTGCGTAAGCCGGAACTGATGGAAGGTCACAAAGTTGAGACGCTGGAAGGCATTCCTGAAGACATGCGCCGTGTGCTGGGCGAAGCGTTCATACAGGAGGGGGGGGTGCAATGCGGTTTCTGCATTCCTGGGATATTGGTTCGGGCTTCGTCGCTGCTGCGCCAAGGCAATGCGGACAATCGTGAAGCAGCCGCGCAGGCGCTCACAGGTCATCTGTGCCGGTGCACAGGCTATGGCCGGATTCTGGATGGCATTCAAACCGCGGGCGAAGCGTGGAAGAACGGCGCGAAGCTGCCCGTCCAAAAGCCTCGTCGGCACTCCTACTTTGGCGAAGAATTTGGGTTGGCCAGAAACCCCGCGTTTGCGACGAACGGGCAAGGAGATGGCAGTGGCAACGGCAAGAGCGTCAATGGAGTAGGTAAGTCCCCCTCACGATATCGTGGAATCGAACAAGCGCTCGGTGAGAAGCCTTTCGTGGACGATATGAATGTGCCCGGGATGCTACATGCCGGGGTCACGCTCAGCCCGCACCCCCGCGCGAAAGTGCTGGCGATTCGCACTTCCGCAGCCGAGGCGATGCCGGGTGTGGTGAGGGTTTTCACGGCATCCGATGTCATAGGACGGCGTGGTACGGGCCTCACGATTCCCGATTTGCCTGTTTTTGTGGCTGTGGAGGAAACAACATGCTGCGTCGGGGATATGCTGGCCCTGGTGGTAGCGGACAGCGCTTTCCATGCGCGCCAAGCCGCCGAAAAAGTGGAAGTGGGTTACGAGGTGCTCCCGCCGGTCACGGATTCGTTTGACGCTCTTAAGCCGGGCGCGCCCCAGGTGCATGCGCCGGGCAACGTCCATGAGTGCGGAAACCTGCTGGAAGCGACGGCGTTTTCTCGCGGCGACGTTGACTCGGCTTTGGCAGCCTCGACCCACATAATCAAACAGACGTTTTTCACGCAGGCCATCGAGCCTGCCTTTCTCGAGCCGGAGGCGTGTCTGGCGCTTCCGCAAGGAAAAGGCATCAAGGTATTTTCTCAGAGCCAGGGCTCGACCTTCGACCAGCGCGAGATTGCCGCCGTCCTGAAACTCTCGCTGGAAGACGTTGAAATCGAACTGACCTCAAGCGGCGGAGCGTTCGGCGCGAAGGAAGAGCTTTCCATCCAGGCGCAGACGGCGCTGGCGGCATATTTGCTGCAGCGTCCCGTAAAGACGGTGCTGACGCGCAAGCAGTCCACGCAGCTCCATCCCAAACGCCACCCCATGACCCTGCAATATACAGTCGGGGCGGATGCCGAGGGACACTTGCTGGCGGTGCGTGCCCGGATCGTGGGTGACACTGGGGCCTATGCCGGCACGGGCGGCAAGTGTTTGCTTCGTGCGGCTTGTCATTCTTGCGGTCCCTACCGCGTGCCTAATGTCGATATCGAAAGCAAGGCCGTGCTCACGAACAATCCTACCAGCGGCGCCATGCGCGGTTTCGGCACCAATCAGTCGCATTTCGCGATTGAGGGGGTTATGGATCTGCTCGCGGACAAGGTGGGCGTGGATAGGTATGACATCCGCGAACGAAATATCCTCGGTCCAGGAGATGCCTTTGGCACGGGCCAGATCATGAGAGAGAGCTGCGGCATTCGGAAAACACTGGAAGCCGTGAAAGACATCTATAAGAGCGCGAAATACGCCGGGATCGGCTGCGGCATCAAGAGCACGGGCATTGGGAACGGTACAGTCGATAGCGGTCACGTGCTGATCCGGGTGCTGGAAGGCAGCCGCCTGGAAGTCCTGACCGGATATACCGAAATGGGCCAGGGGCTTTTCACCACGGTTCGGCAGGCGGTATGCGAAGAAACGGATCTCTCGCCGGATGTCATATCGGTACGCTGGGACAAAAACATTGGCCTAAAGTGCGGCGAGACGTGGGCTTCGCGCGCAACAACGCTTAGTTGCGCTGCGGCGCAGCGAGCGGGACGCGACTTGGCCAACGATATGAAAAATCTGCCGCTCGAGAAGCTCGCCGGTCGCGAGTATCGCGGGGATTACGTTTGCGATTTCACGACCAAGCCTGGCACGCCCGCCGCGCTGCAAAACCCGACGACGCACTTGACGTTCAGCTATGCAACCCAAGTGGTCATCCTTAACGACGAAGGGCGCCTGGAACGCGTGGTGGCGGCGCATGACGTCGGTCGCGCCATCAACCCGAAAGCATGCGCCGGTCAAGTCGAAGGCGGCGTACACATGGGACTCGGCTATGCGCTTTCTGAAAATTTCCCCTGCACCAATTCAGTGCCGGATTCCTTGCTGCTGCGTGACTGTGGCATTTTGAAGGCCAAGGACACGCCGAAGGTTGACGTCATCCTGATTGAAGTGCCCGATGAAGTCGGAGGATATGGGGCAAAAGGTGCCGGTGAAATCGGGCTGGTGCCAACAGCGGGAGCCGTAGCGGGCGCCCTGTTCGCCTACGACGGGATCCATCGCAACCGTTTGCCGATGGATGATGCGCCGGCGGCAGCGCCATCGGTTCCGAAATCGCGCAAGAAGGCCAGTGTGCGCAAGCAGTCGTATGTGGCGCCTGCTGTGAGTTCACCCGTGCAACAGGCGGCAGGCGACGATTAGCTTCGCGGCCTTAGGCGGTCGGGGAGTTTGGCTAGCTCGTGTTGTTCCGTGTTCGCCCGCCAAGTTCTATCTTACGCAAAAATCATTGGTCTCCCGCTTGGCCGAAACTTGGAAAGCGGGAGCACGACAAAACCACAGATCGGCATTCCGCAGCCAGTCGCGCCGTAGTATACTTCGCCCCTTCTAATTCAAAAATCAGTCCGTACCTCGCAGCGTGGAGATTCTAGGCAGTATGCAATTGCGTTGGCGCGGGGACACAAGGAGAGGGCATGTCTGCTTTGATCTCACGCCGGAAATTCAGCGCCGGCCTTATAGCCGCCGGTGGTTCGATGTTGCTGGGCCGCGGTGTGCGCGCCGCTGAATTTCAACTGCGGCAATTCCACAATCAGCCGGCTGACAGTCCTTTGCACAAGCGCCTCGTGCAAATGTGGACGGCCGTGAAGGAGCAGACCGGCGGCCGGGTGGAGGTGCAGACCTTTGCCGAGAACGATCATCTGCCGGGCGGCGACCCGGGCGCGTTTAAGATGATTATCAACGGGGAGCTTGATTTCTTCACGCTGAACGGCGGCGTGATCGGAACCGTGGTGCCTGCGATGAACGTGCAGTCGATTCCTTTTGCTTTTCGCACGCACACGCAGGTGTACGCGGCACTGGATGGCGACTTGGGCAATTACCTGTGCGACGAAATGAGCGCCAAAGGCATCTACGGTGTTCGCCGCGGATGCTTTGCGAATGGTTTTCACCAGCTTACCTGTGCCACAAAGCCGATCCGCACCGCGGACGATCTGCGCGGTCTAAAGATGCGCACGCCGGACGCTGAGATATACGTGGAATGCTGGAAAACGCTGGGCGCCGTGCCCGTTGTGACCAACCTCGACAAGGCCTATGCCGCTTTGAAGAGCGGCGCGGCGGAGGCTCAATCGGACCCGCTATCGATCGTCGAAGCCTTGAAGCTGTATGAGGTTCAGAAGTACGTTAGCATGACCAATCATATGTGGACTGGATTCAATTTGATCGCCAATCTTAAGATGTGGCAACGATTGCCGGCGGATGCGCAGCGCATCATCGAGCGCAATGTCGCAAAATATGTCCCCTTGCAGCGGGCGGATAATGACGCTCTCAATGCGGGATTGAGAAGTCGATTGACCCAGCAGGGCATGATATTCAACGAAGCCCAAGCTTCCACTTTCCGGGACCGGCTGGGACCCTTTTACAGCCATTGGAAGAAAACGATCGGCCAGCAAGCTTGGAGCCTGCTCGAAAAGCACGTCGGCAAACTCGGTTAAGGAGCGAAGTTAGGAGCAGCAAGAGGGCTCGATGAACACGACCACAAGAACGCGCGTAATGCTGGCTCTCGTCGCAGGCATTCTGTGCTGTGCCCAGGGAGCTCAGGCGATGCCTGCCGGCTCCCGTGAGGATTCTGTCGTTGTTCAGGCGGACCGCACTTGCCTGGCAGCAGTTGCGGAAGGGAATAAGGCGACGGCCGGCGCACTCCTGGACGCGGATTTCGAGTGGACTGACACAGAGGGTAAAACGCGGTCAAAAACGGAGACACTGAAAAATCTCCGCACGCTCGCGGTGGACAATCAGGGCGATACGGACGTTCAGTGGTACCGATACGATCAGCTGGAAGTGATTACCGGGGTACACCACAACGCGCGCTTTATGCGTGTCTGGGTCAAGCGCCCGGCTGGGTGGCGGGAATTCGCCGTCGTTGATACCGGTATAAGCCACGGCACCGCTCCCTTTGCCACAACCGCGAATTCGGCGGAAGATTGCGAAAACCCTTGTAAGACCATCCCGTACAAGCCTACAACTGAGGCTGACAAGACCATTGTGAGTCTCTTGGAGAGACTCAAGATGGACGAATGGCATCCGAATCCTGAGGATTGGTCGCCTTACGTGCTGGACGGTGTCGATTACGTCACCAGCGCGGGAGCGCTGAGCAAAGCGGACCGAGTAGCACATCTGGAACAGGAGAAAAAATCCGGTGCCCCCATCTTGCCGGGCGACCCGGTCATTTCCATGCGCATGGCGGACTTTGGCATGTCCGTGGTGATGATCTCGCGCATCGCGCCCTATGACGGCGGCAAGCCCTACTACAGCCTGCGCGTGTGGACATATCAGGATGGTCGCTGGCAGCTTGCCAATAGCCAGCAAACCACGATTGCGGGCGCCGCACCGGTTGATGCCGTCGGTGCCGCGAAATAGACGATGAGTTTGCGGTGCTTTTGCCGGGATTCTGGATGATTCCGCACGGCCCAGGGATGGGGGTATCATGACGGGTTTCATCGCGAAGTCGATTGCAATCGTTCTTCTGTTTGGCGGAGTTGTCGTCCTCCCGAGCGGGTCATTGATTGCTGATGATAGCCAAGAGGCCGTGTTGCAGGCCGATCATGCATTAACCCAGGTGTTTGATCGCGCGGACAAGGCCGAAGTGGAGAAGCTCCTTGATGCGGATTTCACCTGGATATTTTCGGACGGAAGAGACGAGGCCCGCGCCGATATTCAGCAGACACTGCCGAAACCCATACTCGAACAGCAGAGCGGTTCTAAAGTGACGGAACGGACCTACGGCCAGATCGCTCTGGTTGCCGTGGACCGGGGAAGCACGCATGTGCTGCACATATGGGTGAAGCGTGTAGCGGGCTGGCGCGCGCTGCACTTCAACGAAATCATCCAGGCCACGCACGCCGCCCCCGGTGGCGCCGCTGTGCCCAGCGAAGCGGGTGTGGTGACACCCTGCATCAATCCCTGCATGACCGTGCCGGTAAAGGCCGCGACGCCAGCGGCCCAAGCAGCTCTTACCGCGTTGCAGCAGCTCGACACTGGGGCCGCGAACCGGGACATGAAGCTCTGGGCGTCGCGCGTACTCGACGACTGCTTGATCGTTGATTCGTCGGACACCAGGCCGATCACCAAGGCGGAGCGGATCACCAGGACTCTGCAGCAGAAAGCCACCGGGACCACCACCAATGAAGCCCCGCCTTTGGTATGGGCGCGCCTTTATGATTTTGGGGACACGGTGCTCATGGTAGCTTTGCATCAGCCGTATAAATCGAAGCCCTATTACGCGACTCGCTTGTGGGCAAAGCGCGATGGGCGCTATCAGCTTGCCGCCAGCTATCACACATCGATCGAGGACGTTCCCGCCTTCACGCTGCTCAAACAGCTCCCAGCCAAATAGGACGGCATCGTAGCATCGAATTAAATCCGATTATTGCAGCAGCAATTTCTCTTCGAATGGTGCGCGGGACATCACGTGCGGGTCTCCGTCGGTAATGAGGACCATCTCTTCAAGGCGCACACCGCCTCCGCCCCGCACGCCTTCCACCCAGATGAGGGGCTCGACCGCAAAGACCATGCCCGGCTGGAATTCGTAGACAGGCGCGCCCGGCAGCGTTTCTCCGATGTAGGGCGGTTCGTTTGCGCCAATGCCCACACCGTGCCCAATGAACAGGGACAGAAAGCGGTCGCCTAAGTGGTATTTTTCCGCCGTCTGGATAATGGCCTGCGACGCGTCGTGGTTGGTGCAGCCCGGCCGCATTTTGGCAATTCCGCTTTGCAGCGATTCATGAACAGCCGTAAAAATTTCCTGCTGTTTTCTGGAAGGTTTGCCACAAATGGTAGCGCGCGCGACGTCCCCGAAGTAGCCGTTCCAATTGGCGCCGATGTCGATAAACACCAAGTCGCCGTGGCGAATAAGCTTGTCGCTGCTGATGCGATGAGGCGGAGCCATGTGTTCGCCGGATGCCACAAAGGGCGTCATCACGTGCGCGTATTCGCCACCCAGCCGGAACAGCGTCCGCATGGCCTCGCCCGCCACATCGCACTCCCGCACGCCTTCGGCAATCGCGGCTACGGCGGAAGCGGTGACCGCATCCGCAAGCGCAGTTGCCTCTTCCATCAAAGCAATCTCCTCCGGGAATTTGATCGTTCGTGCCCGTTGCATGGGCGTGTCGCCATCTTCCAGACGGATGCCGGGCAGATGCTCGGACATGAATTGCACCAAGCTTGTGTTGGCTTCGTCCATTCCAAGTCGCGCGCGCTCCAAACCGTGTTTGTGCAATACCGGCTTCAAAATGGCGCGCACGAAGCCTTCGATCAACGATCGCTCTTCGATAATGGGGATGGTGTGAATTTCCTGGATCCACGGCATGGTCCGCTCGGCTCGGTCACGCTCGCCGCCGGAGCTGAATAGGATGGGAGCGACGCCCGGAATTAGCAGCGCGCCGTTCAGCGCGGTGGTCTTGCCGGCGATGAGCTGTGGGCGCAGGTCGGTGAGGTAGCGAACGTTTTCGTCCTTCCAGACCAAAAGGGCGTCGAGCTTTGCTCGTTCGCGCTCGCTCTGCGCGCGTGCCACGCGTTTTTGCCGCAGTGCAGCCAAGTCGATGCGCTGCTCGTAAGCGACTTGAAATTGACCTCGTGCGAAGCGATCCATGCAAATTCCTCCTCGGTTCGAATTTATTATGCTTGCATGGAAAGTCGAACGAATCCGCGAATTGCGCGGGGCCTGGCGCGAGCCGGAGCGTCTCTTGCTACGTGCCGTACACGCTTTTGTACCAGTCCCAGGTATGCTTCAAGCCTTCTTCGAAGTGGACGCTGGGCTCGTAGCCGAGCGTCCTGCGAGCCAGCGAAATATCCGCTTGCGAATCGCGGATGTCTCCGGCGCGCGGCGGATCGTACTTCGCCTGAATCTTCTTTCCCGTGATTTTTTCAAGGAGCTTCAGAACTTGATTCAGCGTGATGCGCGCTCCGGTGCCGCCGTTAAAGACTTTTCCGGAAGCGCCGCTTGCCTCGCAGGCCCGGAGCGTTTCGTCGACCACATTGTCGATGTAAGTGAAGTCGCGAGACTGTTCGCCGTCGCCGTAGACCACCGGCGGCTCGCTTTTGAGGACCGCCAGCATGAAGCGCGAAAGCACTCCGGAATACTGCGATGTGGGGTCCTGGCGCGGGCCGAACACATTGAAGTACCGCAAACATGCATTTTCGAGCGCGTAAACCCTGCCGAATACCTGGGCGTAAAGCTCGCCGACATACTTGGTCACGCCGTAGGGCGAGATAGGCTGGGGCTGCATGGTTTCGACTTTGGGCAGGATGGGCGTTTCGCCGTAGGCGGATGAAGACGCGGCAAAAACGAAACGCCGCACGTTTGCGTCGCGCGCAGCCACCAGCACGTTGAGCGTTCCATCAATGTTGACGCGGTTCGATTCAAGCGGGTCTTTCACCGATTTGGGCACCGAGGTCCGTGCGGCAAGATGAATGACGTAGTCCACCTGGTTGCAGGCCGATTGCAGAGTGGACAAATCCGTGATGCTGCCCGCGCGGAAGTCGACCTTGTCGCGGACACGCGACAGATTTGATTCCTTCCCGGTGGAAAGATCGTCGAGTACGATCACCGAGTGGCCTCGGCGAACCAACTCGTCTACGATGTTCGAGCCGATAAAGCCGGCTCCGCCCGTCACCAGGTAGCGCATCCGTGTATTCCTTTTGTTGGGGAGAGCGAGTGAGACGGCATAATCCAGCCGTGCATTCCGGGACGATGGCTTGCGCTCCGCCTTGGGGTACGCTCGAATATAGCGTGGCCGTCCGTCGCCAGCAAGAATGATGAAGGTCAGTGGTCCCTTGCGTGCAACATGGCAGGCCTGCCATAGAACCTGAGCTGCAATAATGAAGCGAGGTACTTCTCAATTGGGAAAAAGTCTGCTGCTCCTAACGTTCGTGGCATTGCTGGCCGCGGTGTATCCGGGAACAGGCAGTCTACCATTGCTGGGAGCCGCGAGAACTTCGCCGCAGGCCCATCAATACAAGGCCAGCTCGTCAAAAGCGGAGCCGGTCTTCACCAAAGCGAAGGTGCCGTTTCGAGTGGGCGAAATTTTGAATTACCGCGTGGACTGGGCGGCATTCACCGCGGCGGCCTCCCTGCGGCTGAGCGTACCGGAGCAGCGCGATCTTTATGGCCAAGATGCCTGGCATTTCCGCGCTACCGCCCATACGCTGAGTCCCGTAAGAACGCTCTTCGCGATTGACGACCAGCTCGATTCCTACTCCGATACCACGAGCCTGGAAAGCCGCCAATACGAGATGTATCTCAACGAAATGGGGAAACGGCAAGACCAGGTGTTGCGTTTTGTTCCGATCGGAGAAACAGCCCGGGGCCCTGGTCCTTACGTCATTGTCCTGGCAGGAACGCGTGATCCGGTCGGCGTGCTTTATGCCCTGCGCAGCGTCGATTGGCAGCGGACTCAGGAATTTCGCGCGCCGGTGTACGATGGCCACCGCATGTATCAACTGAGCGCCAAACGGAATGCGGCGAATGACGCTGTGACGGTCGCCGCCGGGAATTTTTCCGCCTCACGCGTGGCCGTTCACCTCGCTCAAAACGGCAAGGAGATTTCTTATATCAACGTTGAGATTTGGTTAGCCAACGACGAGGCCCATACCCCGGTGCAGTTTCAAGCCCAACTACCGTTTGGAAACGTTCGGGCCGAATTAGCTCCCGCCGGCCAATAGCACGGACGATTTCTTGGGAGAAGGACGAACGGATGTAACCTAACTTTCCGGAACGATCCAATCTTCGGGTGGGAAGCCGATTTGCCAGAAGGAAGCCGAAGGCTTGGTGAATTCAATTCCCATTTGTGTCTTGCCGTTCTGAGCGGTGCCCAAATAGACCACTCGGCACTCGCACGTTTCTCGCGTGGATTTGTTGGCCACGGTGAGCTGCTGGCCGGCGGCGACCGGTGTAACCAGGGAAATGAGCGCTCCATGAGCATTGACCACGAGAGTGCGCGCTTCCTCCGAGAAATTTTCTCCTGAGACCGCCTTGCCGGCCACCAGGATGGGCACGCTGAGCAGTACGCGCATGCTCCGACGGCGGCCAGCGTCGGCGGACCAGCTCTGTTTTTCCTTTTGCGATGATGACGGTTGCGATAAGGGTGCGGGCATAATGACCCACCATAGCGTCCCAGGGAGTACCGGGCAATGGGACTACCGGCCTAGGTGTGTTTTTCAGTTAACAGGTCTTGGGATACATGGAGTCGAAAAACAAGCAGGCCGGAACTCCATGAAATCTCGCGGCAAGGAGCTGCGAGATTCAGCAAGGCTCAGCAGCTTACGATTTTTTCTCGGTGTTGCTCGACTCGACGTGTGGCGTTGCGCGTATCGACCACTAATTTCGCGTTGCGAACGATGGCCTCGTAGTCATAACTCGTGTGATCTGTTGCGATTATAACGCAATCATAGCTGGCCAGACGCTCGGGACTGAGGCTCACGGAACGCATGTTCGAAAAGTCGTAGTGGCGCATTTTATGCAGCGCGGGGAAATACGGATCGTTGTAATCCAATAGCACACCTCTCGCGGTGAGCAGTTCAAGAAGCTTTAGCGAAGGCGATTCGCGCAGGTCGTCGACGTCCTTTTTGTACGCCACGCCCAGCACCAGCACCTTCGAACCTTTCAGGCTCTTCTGGCGGTCATTCAGGGCCGCCGCCACCGCGTCCACAACGTGGTAAGGCATGGCAGTGTTGATTTCGCCGGCCAGTTCAATGAACCGCGTCGCAAAATCATATTCCCGCGCTTTCCACGAAAGATAATACGGATCGACCGGGATGCAGTGTCCGCCCAGACCAGGCCCGGGATAGAAGGGCATGAACCCGAATGGCTTCGTGGCAGCGCCATCGATAATTTCCCAGATGTCGAGGCCCATGCGCAGGCAGAGTTGCTTCAGTTCGTTGACGAGCGCGATATTCACGCACCGGAAGATATTTTCGAGCAGCTTCACCATCTCCGCCGCTTGCGTGCAACTGACCGGCACCACCTTGGAAACGATCTGGGCGTAGAGTCCCGCAGCGGCCCGCCCGCTGGGGGGATTGATGCCGCCCACCACTTTCGGAATCTGTGCCAGGCCAAATTGCTTATTCCCTGGATCTTCCCGCTCCGGGGAAAAAGCCAGATAAAAATCGGTCTCGATGCTGGCTGCCGCCTTGGAGTCTCGGTTTACGGGACAATGGAGTCCGTTTTTCTCCAGAATGGGAAGAACCAGTTCCTCGGTCGTGCCCGGATAGGTTGTGCTCTCCAAAACGATGAGCTGGTTCCGCTGTAAATGGGGAGCGATGGATCGTGCCGTCTCCTCCACATAGCTCAGGTCCGGCTCGCGCCGCTCATCGAGCGGCGTCGGAACGCAGATCAACACAGCATCCATTTCACGCAGCCGTTTGAAATCGGTGGTGGCGTCGAAACGCTTGTTTTTCACGTGCTCGGAGATTTTGTCCGCGGAAATATGCTGGATGTAGGACTGCCCGGCATTTAATTTTGCGACCTTGCTCTGATCGGTGTCGAACCCTGTGACCTGTTGCCCGACATCCGCGAAGCGGAGCGCCAGAGGCAGACCTACGTAGCCGCATCCAATAATGCCGATCTTGACGCCTTTTCCTGCAAAAAACTCCGGCTTACGCTCCCCCGCCATTCTGCCTCCTCTTATTTGTTGTCTTGGTTGCGACTTTCACCGCCCACCGACGGTGGAAGCGCGGCTACTGGACGAGAATTCACTATAACAAGAATCGTCAGCGGGCCCAACACGGGCTCCGAGCCCATGTGTCCGAATTGCAAGGTGCAAGTTACAGCACCAGCCGAGTGAGCCCGGGCCGCCGTAACAGGCTAGCGGCTGGTTATTTCATGTTCTGATTTGGCCTGTTCCCGCAACGCTGTCCGGCTCCTTCGTTGTTATCCCTTCGGCCCTGCGCTATCCTGACCGTTCGATGATTGATATTCATTGCCACATTCTCCCGGCTCTCGATGATGGTGCTGAATCGCTCGAAGTGGCGCGCGCAATGGCCGAAATGGCCATTGCGGACGGTATTACTCATGTCATTGCGACGCCCCATGCCAGTCAAAACTACCCTTTCAATTCAGACCTCGTAAAGCGGCGCCGGGACGAACTCCAATCGCTTTTCGAGGGCCGCCTGATTCTCCGCACAGGTTGCGACTTTCACCTCAGCTTTGAGAATCTGCTGGAAATCAGGCATGACCCGGAGCGCTTCACACTGAATCGGAAGAATTATCTGCTGGTGGAATTTGCCGATTTTTCGATTCCGCCGGCGCTCGACCAATCCTTGCACGAATTGCAACTCGCGGGACTGACTCCCATCATTACCCATCCGGAGCGCAACCCGCTGATCCGCGCGCAGCCCGAGCGTCTTTTCCGGTGGCTGCGGCAAGGCTGCTACGCGCAAGTAACCGCGCAATCGCTGCTGGGAAAATTCGGGAGCGCTGCGCAGGAAGTGACAACGCAGTGGCTGGACGCCGGCGCGGTGCATTTTCTCGCAAGCGATGCGCACAATACTACGTCGCGTCCACTCCGTTTGCGGGAAGCGTACGACCATCTCGCCAGGACACGAGGCGAAGAGCTGGCGCAGGCGCTGCTGGTCGATAATCCGCGGGCGGCCTTCGAGGGCACCCCCCTGCCGTATGTCTCGGAGCTCGGCGACGAAGAGATAGGCGCTTCCCGGCGCCGCAAGCGTTTTTGGTTCTTCTAACAGCTTGTTTAAAAATTCATTTTGAGCCGAGCGAAGGACTGTTTTCGATCGCTCGCTTTTTGAGCGATCCCTCTTCGTGAAAATGTTGGGAGAAACAGAGATTCTTCAGGCGGGAGGCGTCCCTCGGAATGATGCGCCGCATTTTTAAACAAGCCGCTAAGCAATCGGTTCGAATGGCCGGCTATCGGAATAGTTCGAGAATTTCCTCGTAGCGCTTGAACGGAGGAATCAGATAAGCGCCGGCAATTCCGTACTCGCGCGCTGTGCGAGCCCAATCGAGCATTTTTCGAGCCATGGCAAAGCCACGGTCGCGCGCCGTATCGCCCGCCTTTTCCATTTCCTGCAACACGGATTTGGGAATCACGATGCCGGGAACTTCGTTATTCAACCGCAAGGCCTGTTTGTAGCTGGTCAGCGGCCACAACCCCACGACCACGGGAATGGGCGGTTTTCCTCCGAGGCGCTTGAGGAATGCGAGCCAATGCTCGGGATCGAAAATCGGCTGGGTCATGGCGAAGTGCGCGCCTGCCTGCACCTTGGCGTCAAATCTCCGCAATTCTTCGTCCAGATTTTCCGCGACTGGATTCACGGCCACGCCAATGGTGAAATTCGTGGATCCGCCGAGATTTTTCCCGGCCCAGTCCATGCCTTGATTAAGGTGAGCGAGCACCTTGACCAGCCCAATCGAATCGAGCTCGTATACGCCGCTGGTCTCCGGATAGTCGCCCACCGACGGCGGATCGCCCGTAATCGCCAGAACGTTACGCACCCCTCCGACGGCCCAGGCGCCGAGCAGCATGGCCTGCAGGCCAATGATGTTGGCGTCGCGAGTCGTGAGGTGCGGGACGGTTTCAAAACCGTGCGCTTCCATCGCCCCAGCCAGCACCAACGCATCCATCCCCACGCGCGCGAGCGTTCCGCTATTCACGTCAATCGAATCGACGTGACCCGAGGCCATTACGCGCCCCACCTGCTCGATGATGCGGTCAAGGCTCACACCCTTCGGAGGATCGATCTCGACCGAGACAACAAACTTCCGCGCCTGAATCTTGCCCCATAGTCTGCTCTCCGGCTCGCGGGCGACGGTTCGCCGAATGCGTTCTTCCTTTTCGATGATTTCCACGGCTCCCACTGCGCTTCCCTTGCCCCCCGCCGGCTTCTTCGGGCGCAGTTTCTTCACCACTTCCGCCATGGCATGAACGTGCTCCGGCGTGGTTCCGCAGCATCCGCCGAGGATGCGCACGCCTATATCCGAAGCTTCCCCGGCAAAGAGCGCAAAGTATTCGGGCGAAGACTTGGGATAGACGGTGCGGTCTCCAATCCTCTGCGGGAAACCCGCATTGGGCATGGCGGAAAGCGGCAGCGATGCGCAATCGGCAAGTTCTCGCAGAATCGGGAGCAAGAGCTGCGGACCCACCGTGCAATTCGCGCCCACCGCCTGGATATTCTTGTCCTTTAGTTTTTTCCACGCGTCTACCGGACGCGTGCCCCCAAACGTGGTTCCCTCCTCGGAGTACGTGAGTTGCGCCACAATGGGCAATCGGGAAAACGAACGGATCGCATCAATGGCGATGATCAGATCGTCGGTATCACTGAAGGTCTCGAGAAGAAATAAGTCCACGCCACGTTCTTCGAGCGCACCGGCCTGCTCCCGGAACATCGCAAAAACCTGGTCCGGTGCAAGTTCACGTGCTGGACGAATCGTGCCGACGGGCCCGATCGAGCCTGCAATCAGAACTTCATGCTTGGCGGCCTCGCGCGCTTCCCGGGCGATCTTCACTCCCCGGTGATTCAGTTCCGCGACACGATCACCTAATCCAAATTGCGCGAGCTTGTGGCGGTTGGCTCCAAACGTATTTGTTTCAATCATCTGAGCGCCCGCTTCGATGTACGCCTGGTGGAAGTGGAACACCGCTTCGGCGTGGGATGAGTTCATCTCATCGACCGAGCGTTGCTGCCCGACGGCATCATAGAGCAGCGAGCCCATGGCACCGTCGCCAACAAGAATCCCTTGCCGCAGACGGTCGTTGAAATCTTCAATTCGCATTTCCGTGGATCCTGGAGAATTGTGCGATCGTTGGGATCAATAGCTTGCTAACTATATCATTCGGAGGGGGAAAGCATGTGAGGATGACAGTAAGCGTGTTTCTTTGGTGACACAGTATACTCCGGCCTTGGCTGCCGAGAGACAACCCCTAACAAGAGGATTTCCTGAGTGTTGGGTTGTCGCATACCCAATTAGATTGATATTGATATGGTTCCGGTACCGTGTGAGGCAATTGTAAGACGTGAACACTTTGCAAGAAGGGAACGCCACTTCCCGAAGTGGTCAAAAAAGATTCCTTACGTTCCCCAGCAAACTTCTCTCCTTGATGCATATGCGAATCCTCCATCTCAAAGATGAGACGGCACTTCAAACAGATGTAGGCGAAATTGAAGCGCATACGATTTAGATCAAAAAGGAGTGTCCCAAGTCAGAAATACGCGAAATTAACTCTTTGAGCGTGCTAATCCATTTCGAATGTGCCACTTAGGTTATCCGTGGAAGGGTACAGATACCGGAATTGATTGCGCTGAATTTACGACTTGCCTGAGGCGATCGTACTACTGAAACGGCGCGCCGCTATTATTGCGAATCGTGTTCGATCTCGTTCCCAAAGTGAATCACTGGCTCGTGAGGTGTGGCATAAGCAGCCAAATATGGCTAATTTTGGTACTTATCTTGCTACAAAGTGATTAGTGGTAACCAGAAATGACACAAATTGGCCAACATAATTCTTGCCTCCGCGGGTGCAAAGCGGAGGTGCCGGTCGAGCTCGAAGCAGAGAGCCTGTGTGTTCTTCACTTCATTCTGCACATCGAGCATGCCTGTGCGGATTTGCGCCGGGAAGCTCTTCTGGCAAAGCAAAGCACGGCTCGAAGAGCAGAGATTTCAAATTATGTGAAGACGACGGCGGTGAAGCTCTCTGAAGTAGCCACGGGCAGCCTGCGTCTGTCGGACGAGATAAAGAAACGTGTCCTTACCACCTTCCTAACCCTCATGAACGTGCAGGAAAGCATTGAGCGTTCCACCAGCCGGTTTACTCTCATGCGCTCCTCGGACGCGCGGGTAACGCTTCCGCTGGTCGCTCGCGGCTAACTCCTCCGTTCAGCGATTCCGCGCGATTTCGCAATCCTCATTCTCTTTCGTATCTGGAACAACACCGCCGCAGAGTGTCGATTAGCGGACCTGCCCGACTAAGCCGGCAATTGTGTCCATGAGGTCAAACTTCGTGAGGACTTCCAGGCGGCCGTTCCCCATTTCGACAAAAACGGCCGGGCTTTCGTGGCTGAGAATGTAAGTGACCCGCTCCACCGGCGCCGTGGAAGGTATCTGCGGCATGGGGGCGCCCATTACCTCGCGCACGATGAGCTTGCGCAGATCTTTGCCCTGCAGTGCGAGATTTAGAATTTGATCCTCGAACACAGTGCCGATCGATTGTTCGCCTTCAAAGATGGGCAACTGAGAAATGTCCTGTTGCTGCATGGTCCTGAGCGCATGAAAAACAGTTTGGTTGGGACCAACGATGATCGGCTCGCGCGTCTTGCCGTTCTGATGTTTCACGCGAATCACGTCGGCGGCGGTGAGCGTGACTTCCGAATCGGCGTATCCATGCTCGCGCATCCAGCCGTCGTTGTAGATCTTGCTGAGATAACGATTGCCGCCGTCGGCAAGCAGCGCGACCACCATATCGCCCTTCTTGCAATCTTTCGCCACGCGCAGCGCCGCCGAAACGCACCCGCCGCCGGAGCCTCCAGTGAAGATGCCTTCGCGTTTGGCGAGCCGCCGCGCCCAGACAAAGCATTCCTCGTCGGTCACCTGCACGACATCATTGAGGACTTTGAAATCCATGGTCCCCGGGAAAATATCTTCGCCGATTCCTTCCACCACGTATGTCCGCGCTTTGCCGATCGTGCCCGTTTTCGCATATTCGTAATAGAGCGATCCGACTGGGTCCACGCCGATCACCTTTACCTGGGAATTCTGCTCCTTGAGGTAACGGCCGGCCCCGCTCGTTGTTCCGCCCGTCCCCATGCCACAGACAAAGTGCGTGATCTTTCCTTCCGTGTCTTCCCAGATTTCGCGGCCGGTGGTGCGGTAGTGCGCTTCGGGGTTCAGCGGATTCTCGTATTGATTCGGGTAGTACGCGTTGGGAATCTCGCGGGAAAGCTTTTTGGCCACCGAATAATAACTGCGCGGATCCTCGGGCTCGACCGCCGTGGGGCACACGATCACTTCGGCGCCAAATGCCTTCAGGAGATCGATCTTTTCCCGGGATTGTTTGTCGGTGATCGTGAAGACGACTTTATAGCCTCGCACGGCGGCGACCAGCGCCAATCCGACTCCCGTATTGCCGGAAGTCCCTTCGATAATGGTTCCCCCCGGCTTCAGCAGACCTTTGCGCTCCGCTTCGTCGATCATCGAGACTGCCACGCGATCTTTCACCGATCCACCCGGGTTCAGGTATTCGGCTTTGACGTACACTTCGGCGTGGAGATCCTTGGTCACCCGATTCAAGCGAATCAGGGGCGTTCCACCGATCGTTTCGAGGATGTTGTTGCACTTCATGGATGTTGTCTCCCGGAATGCGTCCGGCCAAGCTAGATTAGAGTCTCTTGGTAGGGCTGTCCAGCGGCAGTTTCCACCGCAGGCGCTCGAATGGCATGGCGAATCGAAGAAGCACCACCGTGCTATGCTTTTAACAGCGTGCCGAGCAGTTTTTCAGACCCCGAGCTTCTTTTCTACGACGGGCACTGCGGCCTGTGCCACCGCACGGTGAAATTCGTGATTGCCCGCGATGGTTCCGAAAAACTGTTCCGTTTCGCTCCCTTGCAAGGCCCTACATTCAAAGCGCGCGTCCCAACGTCGCGACGGGCCGGCTTGCCGGACAGTCTCGTGGTTCTCACGCGAGAAAACGCGCTGCTCGTGCGGTCCGACGCAGTCCTGCACATCCTTCGGCGGCTGGGCGGCGGATGGAAAATCGTTGCCGCAGCGATCGCCGTGGTTCCGCGGCCGATACGCGATGCCGCTTACTCGTTCATCGCTCGGATTCGCTATGGAGTGTTTGGGCGGCGCGACGATCTATGTCCCGTAGTTCCGGCTGAACTGCGCGCGCGCTTCGATCCCTAACGACCGGAGGGAAAATGAAACGCCAAAATTTTTCATCGGGCACACCCTGGGAGCCGATCGTTGGGTATTCGCGTCTCGTTCGCGTCGGTCCTTACATTCACGTGGCAGGCACTACAGCCACAGACGCACAGGGGCGAATCGTGGGCGCCGGTGATCCGTCGGCGCAAACGGTCCAGATTTTACGGAACATTGAATCGGCACTTCTGACGGCCGGTGCGCGATTGGCCGACGTGGTGCGCACGCGGCTTTTCATCAAAAACATTACCGATTGGGAAAAGATCGGCCGCGCTCACGGCGAGGTGTTTGGAAGCATCCGTCCGGTCTGCACGATGGTGGGGATCACCGCCCTCGTCTCGCCGGATATGCTTCTGGAAATCGAGGCGGACGCAATCGTTGCGGACGAATAAAACAACTCATCGGGCATTTTCGCGCCGTCGGCACCGGTCCCTACAGTCCACGCGGCAGTGCTGCGGCCACTGATGCGCGGAGCAAGTGCTCCCCATTTGTGGTGGCCCAAACAGAATTGCATTACGTCCGTTGGAAATTCATCGGACTCTTGATCCTACCCGCCGATACTCGGTGCCGTGCCGGAACATTCCAGCTTCAGGGATCTCCTCCGAGTAGACAATCCTCGCTGGAAGAAAGATGTTTGCCGAATCGGGGGAATAAGGCACTGCTACTTCAATGGGGCTATCGGCGCTAAAACGGCGCTTGCTGCGGAAGCACATGCCAATGGGGGAAATATCTTCACATACGGCCAGTTCGTCATCTTCGTCTCGCTGCCGAATGCAGGCTGTGAGGCGTGTCTGGAAGCGCATCCGCTGGCGCTCCCGTTGTTCGCCCCGGGCCGGGACTTCGCCGGGTGCTTCCACGGTACGGCGTTTTCGGGTCGCCCGCGCTGCGAGTTTTGCCTCATCTTCATGGGAGACTTGCGTCCAAATACTTGGCACGGCGCATGTCTTGCAATGGCGGGCAATCCCTCGGTTGATTTCGAATGCGCGAAGCTCCCATTCATTGAGGTAGGCCACCTCGCGAGACCGGCAATAGGTGCATTCGAGCAGCATCTTAGCAACCGCATCCGCAGTCTCCGGGATGGCTGGGAAATCCACGCCCCAGAGATCCACTTCGGGGTCTTGAATCTCGACGCTGTAGAGCGACCCGTCCTTCTGCCGCCCTATTTGGTTGATCACGCGGACGTCGCTCCGCCGATGCGACTCGCTCGGAGCCTTGCGGCGGACGTGAATCCGCTGCTCGGGTTTTAACTCCCGGTCGAGTAAAATCACAGCGCCGCTGCGGCTGACGAGTAGTGTCCGGGCTAGCTCATTGAACTCCTCACCGCTGCTATCTTTGCCCGATGCCTCAAGCAGCAGGGTCAATGAAACTCGATCGCTGCGGCGTTGCAATGGTGGCGCCATCGGTCCTCCTAGCGGGAATAGGTGGAGTCAAGATAGCATACCGCCCTCGTGCATTATGTGGGTGAAACGGAGTGTTCTCGATTCATAAGTTGTTCCGGTTGCGCTATTATGAACGGCCCTGCGGGACAACTTCCATGGGAGCCCTCGGAGTCACTGAATGATCAGCAGAGTGCTCACCTTCAGACCGCGAGATTTTTGGCACCTCCCCAGCCGCTTGATCGCCTTGGCGTTCGTGGTTCTTGCAACGGCATCGATCTCACAGGCTCAAGGAACGCGCGTCGAGGGAATTGTTCGGGACACAAGTGGCGGCGCGGTGCCATCCGCGCAAGTCGAGCTGCACGCGAAATCATATTCCGAGTCGGCTTCCGCGGATGCTACGGGAGCGTTTGTTTTCGAACATGTTCCGGAGACCTCCGGAACAATCCTCGTTGTTGCGAATGGATTTGAAAAGGCGAGCCGGGATTGGACCGCCGATTCGAGCGCCCATTCGTACATGGAGATCACACTTCAACCCTCGACGGTGAACCAGCGTGTTCTGGTGACCGCGGCGCGAACCCCGACAACCTTGGGGGAGTCTCCGATCAGCAACATCCAGCTTTCCGCGGAAGACATACAAAACACGCCCGCCCTGGCGCTCGACGACGTATTGCGCCAGGTTCCGGGGTTCAGCTTGTTCCGCCGATCAAGCAGCCGGATTGCCAACCCAACCACGATGGGCGTTTCGCTGCGAGGGCTTGGCGCGAACGGATCGAGCCGGGCTCTGGTGCTCGAAGATGGCATCCCGATCAACGATCCTTTCGGCGGCTGGGTGTATTGGGACCGAGTTCCCGAACAATCCATCTCAAGCGTGGAAATTGCGCAGGAAGGCGCCTCGAGCCTGTACGGAAGCGACGCCATGGGGGGTGTTGTCCAGTTTCTCACTCGGCCTGCCCAGCCTGCCGGCATCTCGATCGAGACGTCCTATGGCAATCAAAACACGCCGGACCTATCGATTTGGGCGGGCGGCGAGAAAGGGCGATGGGAATCCACGATCGGGGCCGACCTGTTCCATACGGACGGTTACATCCTGGTTCCCGAAGCCCAGCGCGGAAGCGTCGACACGAAGGCCGGTTCCGAACATGCCGCGGTCGATCTCATGATTGGACGCAAGATCGGTGCGAAGAGCGAACTCTTCGCGCGTGGCTGGTATTTCGACGACTCGCGTAAAAACGGCACACCGGACCAGACCAATCACATGCGCCTGGCCCAGGGTGCTCTCGGGGCAAACCTCGACTTCGGCAACGCCGGGACACTCACCTTGCGTTTTTATGGCGATGCACAGACCTATCATCAAACCTTCTCTTCGGTTGCCACAGGCCGGAACAGCGAGACTCTCACCGATGTGCAAACGGTTCCCGCGCAGGGTGTTGGCGGATCGGCCGTATGGTCGCGTGGCATTGGGAAGCGTCAAACGCTCGTGGCGGGGCTTGACGAGCACGAAGAAATCGGCCGCAGCAACGAGATATTAGTCACGGCGAGAAAGAATACATCGTCGGGAGGTCACCAGCGCACCACGGGTGTGTTCGGCGAGGACTTGATTCAAATCGCGCCCACATGGCTCCTGGCCGCGAGCGCGCGTTTCGATCATTGGGGCAATTTCGACGCTTCTTTATTCAGCGCTTCAATCCTCTCGCCTGTACAGGCAACGAATACGCCCTATTCCAATCGCAGTTACAATGCGTTCAGCCCGCGACTGAACTTGGTACACCAGATTGACTCGCATGTTTCCTGGTCGGCTTCGGTCTATCGAGCATTTCGCGCGCCGACGCTCAACGAGCTATATCGATCGTTTCGCCAGGGCATCACGGTCACCAATTCGAACGCGACTCTTGTCGCCGAGCGGCTCACCGGCGGCGAGGTCGGTGTCGATGCCACCAGTTTCAGCCATCGCCTGGAAGTTCGCGGCGTGTTCTTTTTCAACGAGATCATCGATCCGATCGCCAACGTGCAACTGAGCGTTACGCCGCCTCCGCCCGCCACTCCAACTCTGATCACAAACCAGCGACAAAATCTCGGCCGCACGAGCGCCCCCGGATTTGAAATCGATGCCATCGGGCACATCACCGATCGAATTCAATTGTCTGGCGGGTACCAATATGTGGACGCCACCGTGATTAGTGCTCCTGCCCAAACATCTCTGGTAGGGCTGTGGGTGGCGCAGGTTCCACACAGTGTGCTCACGTTCCAGGGACAGTACTCCGATCCCTCGATCCTCACGTTCTCCGTGGACGGCCGCATGGTGGGGAAACAGTTCGACGACGCTCCCAATCAATTTCCCATGGGCCGGTTTTTTGTTTTGGACGCCCAGGCCTCTCGCAAAATCAGCCATGGCGTTCAAGCTTTTGCCGCCGTCGAAAACCTGTTCAATGCAAAATATCTGTTCGCGGCAACGCCGCCGTCGGAGATTGGGCTTCCGATCGCAGCGCGGTTTGGCTTTCGTTGCGATTTTCCCGCGCGAAAGTGACGTATTTCGCTGCCAGTGGATCGTGGCTGCCGTTGCTGGCAACAGGCGGGTCAGAGATG
>DATLST010000019.1:0-5672 GCA_035534055.1 Candidatus Acidiferrales bacterium
TTCGCGCCCTAACCGTTTGTGAATACGGGACATAGTCCCCAGCGACGGGCTGGTCGCGCGCCGCGAGCGTTCGCCCCCCAGACATAGAGAAGGTCAGCATAAACGCGGCTTTCTTTGAAACCTTGAGGAAATCGAGACCGAGAAGAGCGCCCGATATTCACGTTTGGCGTAGCAAGGAGTTATGAACTCAAGCGTGGGAAGGCTTTTCGTAACCGGCCACCCGCCTTCTCGCCATCAGGGGAATTCTTTTCCTCTCCAACATGAAGTGCAATCGCGATGAGCTCCCCCAGATAGAGAGTAGGGATCACCAAACCTCGTCAGTGTCCCGTGCGAAGATGACTCGCGCACAAGAGGCCCGATCTTCTTGGAATCAGGGAATCAGCGATTTTGACCGCCGACGCGCTAGAAGCGTGCGGACTGAATCCTTAGACGCTCAAAACTGCCCATCTTCGTTACCCAGAACTCTTCGCAACCCGCCTCATTTCCCCGAGGGAATTTGGAATGCGCGGGGGATTCGACGGTCGAGGGTCGCAAGAATTGCGCCCTTTGCACTTGCGAGCTGCGCGAGGTGTCCGTCGGTTATCTGTCTTGCGGACTTGACCCAACCAGGTAGATGACTAATGTCGTGGTCGTCAGAAATGAACGTAAATTGCACGATTGTCGCGGCTCTTAGCTGGAGCAACAGGTTTCGGGCCTGAGAAGCGGCTAGTCCGTATTGCGGGGCTTGCGCGAGAACTCGCACGAAGCCGAGCTCTGTGATCGAGCAGGTAGCCAGTTGGGGAGTTCCTCGGGAAGTCAGCGCGCGCACCCAAGCAGTAACTCGCTGGTGGAATTCATGCTGAAGAAAACCAAGCGCGATCAGCGCATTCACGTCGAGCAGGTACTTCATGGAAACTCAACCAGAATCTCTCCGACCTGTTTGCTGGTCAGAAGGGGAGCCTCCGGTCCTGCGCTTAGGACCGGGAGCCCGGTGACTCGATCAACGACGATGCTTGCCCTGGGCGATTGCGCCGTCCTTCGCGGAGTCAACACCACCCGCCCCGCTTGCACTTTCGCGTCGAGCGCATCGCCGGGCTTGAGACTCAACCTGCGGCGGATCGGACCGGGAAGAACGACCTGGCCCTTTGTGGAAAGCTTGGTCTCCATGGTAAGATAATCTTACCTTGTTTATCATTGAATTGCAAGCACAGAGGGGCGATTCTTCTGCGACGCGCGAGCCGAAAAGGAATTCGTGGGAAAAATGTGGAGAGCGCCGTCACAGCCGCTATCGTTTCGCTACACCGATTCTAGACAAACGATCCTCTCGCAAAGGCCCGTTCGGCGTAGAAGCGGTTGGTAGCCTCAAGTGCGGAAGGCTTTCCGTCTCCGACGATTTGCCCTTTCTCCATCACGAGAATTCTCCCCATCCAGGAGATTGAGTGCAGGCGATGGGACACGACGATGAGAGTCGAGTGTGGCACGACTCTCGCAATCGTCCGAAGCACGCTTTCCTCGGACGTCGGATCGAGCGAGGAAGTCGTCTCATCGAGGATCAGGATTTGGGGACGTTGAAGAAGCGCTCTGGCAATCGCAACCCGTTGGCGTTCCCCGTTCGAGAGATTGGAAGCGCCAGGTTCGATGTCCCCTTCGAGCGACCTAGGAAACCCGTCCAGATATTTTGTCAGCTCAACCAGCCGCAGGACGCGCTCCATGTCAGCGAACGATGTTCCCGATCTCCCCATTCGCAGGTTGTCGGCCACAGACCGGTGGAAGAGAATCGGCTGCGCCGGGAGATAACACAGCGCCGAGCGCAAACTCTCAAGTTCGACTCCGCGTATGTCTAGCCCGGCAATCCTGATTTCGCCAGCCGCAACGTCATAGAGGCGCGCAAGGAGTTTTGCGAGGGTGCTCTTGCCGGCTCCATTCGGGCCGACAATGGCAACTCTTTCTCCGTGGGCAATCTCCAGCTTCGGAATTCGGAGGATATCGCTCTGTCGCTGGTAGCGGAAGGAAACGTCTCGGAACACAACGTGCAACGGGAGGTCCGCTGGAAGTGTTTTTGCACGGTAGTGTTGTTTTACGGCAGGTGAAGTCTCGAGGGCATTCTGAATTTGCCGGATGCTCGCAAAAGTACGCTGAGCTCGCGAGTACATCTCCATCGCCGCGGCCAGCGGGTCAAAGAGTTGTACCAGGAGCGTGTAGAAGGCGACCAGTGTGCCGACGGTCAGCGCGCCGCGGAAAACCATCAAGCTTCCTCCGGTGAGGCTCAGAGCAATCGCGGTCACGATGGCCAGGTTGGATAGAGCGGAAAAGAAAACGCCTGCTTTCCAGAGAGCGTCTTGGGAGGAAACGGCGTTGGTCAGGAGCTGCGAGCCTTTACGCTCCTGCGATTCTGTTTGCCGCAGAAGCTGGATTTGCATCAAGCCGGACAGATGCTCCTGAAGAAAACTACTGAATTTGCTTTTCGCAACTTGGACCAGATCGGCCTGTTGTCCAATCTTCCTTCTGTACCGGTGACGGAGAACCAGAAATACGGGAACGATCGGGGCAACGACCAGAGTGAGAAGTGGAGTCAGCACCATCATCGCTGACAGCGTCACGCCGGTCGCGATCACTGCCCGGAGGATCGAAGGCAGAAGGTCCGAGCCAAAGTATGAGATTTCGTCGATTGGCCCCTCGAACGGATACAGCAATTCGCCAACGGGAGTTCGGTCGAAGTAGTCTGCGGAGAGTAAGTCGAGGTGTCGCAGGAGAGACATACGCAGGGCCAGCGCCGTGTGCTGCGTAGCGCGAAATGTGAAGTAGTTGCCAAGGGCGTTGAGAATGGCCCTCCCTTCATAGCTCGCGAAGATCAATCCGATGGCCACAGCAAGAAGCCGGGCTTGGTGAGATGGCAGGATCGAATCGATTAGCCATCGGATCGAAAGCGGTGTGACCAAAGCCAGCAGACTTGCCGCAGTAAGGCAAAGAAAACTCCCAACATGCAGGCGCAGTTGCGGTTTGATCTTAGGGAACAGCCAACGAAGTTCTGGCGGAAATGGACCGGGCATGCTTCCAATCGCTCTCGATGCTGGTGGGCAGCGAGCGCTAGATTAGAAGGATAAGAATGGATGCGCCAGCAGTTCTGCGATCTGTTCGCAAACTGGACCTCCGCAGTGAAATCGTTGAAGTTGCATCAAGAAGGGAAGCGGGTTTCGTCAAGGCGAGTGTTCGCAACCGAGACAGCCCGTCAAAGAAACCGCCTCAAAATCGTGGTAATCTTCCCGACAACCTCAGCATCGGCGCCATCCCTAAATTGTTGCGTGCCTACTCCTCCTCTTGGATAGCCATGAACGACGAGATTGCCTTCATCGAGAGTGCAACGGCCACAAAGATAGCTGCCATCCCGTCTCAGAATCAGATAGAGGGGTTCCTCACAGACGGCGTCCTCCGTGGGCGAGGCGGGTTTCCGCGCTCTACGGTTGACGACAACGAATGTGGCGTTGATGAGCAACGGATGCCGCTGGGTCTTATCGCCCCCCACCCAAAACACATCCGAGAGGGACAAACTCTTGAGGCCAGTGACTTGACCAAGTGAAAATCTGAGGAAAAGCGGGACTTCTTCCCATTGGTCCACCAGAGCAGCGAGAAAACCGCTAGGTTCCCGGACACCGTCCTGGCCGGCGATCCGGAGGCCGTGATTTCGGCTAGGTAACTGCCCCGGCATGAGCTCGTCCGGGATCGGCTCGCGCCCGGCTTGGTCGAGAGGAAGGCCAGACGCGCGCAGAAATTGTTCGAATCCAATGCAGTACAGAACGCAAAGTGTGATGATCTTTTCGATGTGCCGCGGAGGTGCGGAGAGGACTTCGTAATCGGAGAGCGTGCTAGCGGCGGCAAAGTACAGTTCATCCGAGAGCGTGTCGGCAATCAAGCGGCTGATCGACGACGCCTCTCGAAAGGATAATCCTACGCTCATGCGAGAGCGCCGGAGAAGATCCTTGAGGCTTGATTGCTCGGCCGATGGGTACGCGAGTCGCGCCTTATGTACAGCCGCTGATCTCGACATCACTTGCCCTGGACGATGAAGGGTTAACCGACGAATTTCGGCGTCGATCACTCCGAGGATTCTCGCGTCCCTTCCTATGCGTAATTCACGCTCTGCACAAGGCCGTTGCGGGCAATGCATCAGGACTCGGTCCCTTGCTAGCAGAACGAGCCGCGAGCATGTGCATCCGGAGTCGTGCTCGACAAGGAAGAAGGGCCCTTCACCATTTGCGTTGTGACCGAGCAGCTCTTCTACGCGCCGGGCGTCGACCCTGACGACGCTCCCGGGAACAAAGTACGGAAGGGCGTACAAGTCTTGGTCGCCAACCCTGGCATAGAGAAACTTCCTCCTATTCAGGCCGAGCAGGTCGCTCGCCCGTTTCGGCGGTGCCAAAGCTAAGAGCTGTCCCAGGGGAATGATCGCAGAGACCGGCCTGTCCTCGGTTCTTTCGACGAACCAGGGAATCCATGCATGCATGTTATAGACGTTGGAATCCAAAGTGGTTGTGCGTTGCTTGGGAATCATCAACTTAAGTCGAACAATTGCGTCGAGGTCGAAACCGAACACCGCGAGCCAGTCGGACAGTTGGTAGTTTGTGATGTGACTGAGCGCAAGGATTTGGCAGATCGTGGGGATCGACACAGTCCGTGCCAGGTCGTAATACAAGTTGTGCGGGATATAAAACTGCGAAGAACGGCCAAAGAGTTCAGCGGACCGCCGAGAAACGCTGTAGAGAGTCAAGCCGCGTAGTGAGAGGATTTCCCGAACTTGCAGCGCCCTGTCCATTTGAACGCACACCAATTTCTCGGTGTATATCGGAGACGCCGTGCGAGGAGGGAACAATTGCAGTGTTGGCCGCAATTGCGACCAATCGCAAGATTTTCAACAGAATGCACAAAACCGGTGTATGGATTAACGAAGATTCACGTGGCTGGACATAAACTGGGTTACGAGCGTAGGATTCCTGCAAATGGTGGCCCGCAGGTCGAGTCCGAGTGCCGCAGAAAAGCTAAAGGAGTTGCGCGTGCGCCTGGGGCTGACTACGCGCGATGTCGAGGCGAAGAGTCAGCAAATCGCAGAGGACAGGCACAACCGAGAATATTATCTTTCCCACGCGTGGGTGACGGACATCGAGAACGGCCAATTCAAGCCTAGCATCTTCAAGATCTACAGCTTGAGTGCCATCTATCACGTCGGGTATACGGAGGTGCTCTCCTGTTTCGGTTTGCCGATCAGCGAACTGGGTCGTTATCGTGCCTCGATTGGTGTCCCGAGGACTCACCTATTGGGTGCCGAAACCGATCTCGAAACCGAGAAAGTATCATTGCCGGTCCGATTTAAGCCGGAGTTTCAATTAGAGAAGACGAATCTACTTGCGCAAGTGGTAGAGAAGTGGGACCAAATCCCCGTGGGTTTCTTGCAGCATCTCGATTTGCACAAATCCGTCTACGGCTATATCGGTCTCGAGGACTATACGCTCTATCCTCTGATCCGTCCCGGCTCGCTTGTGCAGATCGATGCAAGTCAGAGGAAGATCAGCACCGAGAAATGGAAAACCGAGTTCGACCGCCCCATCTACTTCGTGGAACTCCGAGTCGGCTACGTTTGCAGTTGGTGCCAGGTGGACAGCGGACAGTTAATCATTATTCCTCACCCGCATTCTCGCCAG
>DATLST010000020.1:0-4553 GCA_035534055.1 Candidatus Acidiferrales bacterium
AGCAGTCCGACACCGCTCGAGAAGAGCGGAAGAAATATCAGAAGGATCAGAGTAAGTGCTGCAAGTAGCCGGGCGAGGCGATGGTGTCGCATATCAATTCTCCGCGCGTAATCTGAACACACGCAGGGTCAGGTGTCAAAAACCCACAGAGCATGTCCGCAGAGCTGGCATGGATCAGATCAGGGTAAGCGTTGCGAGGCCTTCCTCGATAGGAATTTCTTTGATGACCCGTTCCTTCCACCATGATCTATTGAGGACAGCACAATATAGTGACAGTCTTTGAGCTCTGCGCCCTGCTCAAATGGGCGTTTCTGCAGTGGGAAGCGTCACTATATTCTGCGTTGCTTAATAGCTCCCGAGAGCAGGAAACCGTTCTCGTACTCTTCGTACCCTTAGTAACGTTGCCGAACACTCCTGATTGCCCGATACAGGAGACATGAAGCGAACCGTTCAAGTGAATGTGAAAATGACGCAAGAGGATTTCGAGTTGCTGAAAAAGGCCGCTGAAAAACGCTGGCCGGACGCTGTAATGACCAATTCGGGGATCGTGCTGGCCCTGGCAAGAATCGCCGCACGGCAGACACTCGGCAAGAAGAAGAGATAGCGGGCTTTCCGCGGAGAATTCTAAGGAACGCCGTTGCGTATGCATTTCTCAAAGGCGTGGCGGGCCTGTTGCTTTCGACGTTGTTCGTCGCCGTTGTTGATCTGGTTTCCCAGAAGTATATCGGCCTGTACCTTTTGCGGAGGCCTACGGCTCGGTCCATAATTGAAAATCTCGGTCTTGGTGGGAAACCTCGAACGATCCAGACGTCTTGCTCGCGGTAGCAAATCGGCTTGACCCATCTACATTTCTTGGCACCTCCACTTGGAGCTCTAGCGGCAACCGCCGTTACTCGAAAATGAATTGTTGAAATATGTCATGGGCGCGCCTTATCATTGGCCTTTCGCGGGGCTTCCTCCATGTTTGGGCGGAGACGCAGGATCTTTTGGGCTTGCATTATCGCGAGCATCATCGCAGTGGCTGCCGTTGTGTATCTTGTTCAGCGATCACCGCGAACTCCATGGGGCTCTCTGTCGGGCCGCTCTAACGACTCACAACCAAACGATCTTCAGGGCTTGCTTGCCAAAGCTAACTACTTTTATTGGCTCCATAATCTCCCCCAAGCTACGCCTCTTTACGAACGCGCCGAACTGCTTGCCACTCAGGCCAACGATGCGCCCGATGCGCTATATGCGAAGATCGGCCTAATTCGATCCACAGATGCGATGTCTTTCCCCGACCTCTCTGCGTTCATTGAGGCTCAGCTCAAGACTCCCTTGGTCCAGCACAATCCGGCAGTGCACCTTTGGTGTCTCGGCGTGAAAGGCGATGCCGATGATGAAGTGAATGCTGCCGCCGCGAAGCAAGACTGGGAGCAGGCGTTAAGTCTTGCCCAGCAACTCGGGCAAAAGGAGTGGGTCAATCGCGCTACCGGCGAGTTGGGGCTGGTGGGTTTTCTTCAGGGCGATGTGAGCCGGGCCAGCCGCCTAATGGGCAAGGCGCTCTTGACGGCGGTGGCCCAGGGCGATTCCGGCACGGAGATTCGATATCTGGAAATCGTAGGGAACGGATTCAATGCGCTTAAACGCACCTCCGAGGCGATGTTTTTCTTCAACCGAGCAATCGGGATCGCAAACCGCGACCATGATGTGGGCACGCCTTTTATGGCTTACGAAGGGAAAGCCGAAGCGCTTGCTGCCTCTGGCAAGATGGATGAAGCGCAATCCTTGATGGAACGCATTCTTGCTGAAGCTCAGAAGGAGAAGATGTTGGAGCATGAAGGCCAGGACATGCTGATCCTTGGCGAGTTTGCCATTCGGTTAAATCAGAAAGCGCAAGCCCAAAAGTATTTCAAAGCGGCTTTCCAATCTGCCACGCAGATGGGTCTCCCGCGCGTTGCCATGGAATCATGTTTTGATTTGTCAAATTCGCTCGAAGAGCAGGGCGATCTGAAGGGAGCTGAGGACGTACTCAGCCAAGGCCTCGAGATCAGCCGCGACGTCGGAGACACGTATTACCTCCCTCGCGCCTTGGACGCGCTGGCGCAACTCAAAACAAAAATTGGCCAAGCCGACCAAGCTCACGTTCTTTACAGACAAGCCGAGGACGTGATTGACGGAATGCTTCTCCGCTTCCCTGGCGCGTATGCCGAGAGTTCGCTTCTAAGCGACATGAGCAAAACGTACCTCGACGATTTCAAGCTCTCAGCCAGACAAGGCGATGTGAGTGCGGCATTTGACGCCATTGAGCGTACACGAGGCCGGTCGATCCTCGACAACATGAGGGGCAAGGCGAACAGCCCGCCGCGTAGTCCGGCGAACTCTCAGATCCGAGGCCAAATCTCGAAAATTCAGACGCAATTGCTCGATTCCAACGACCCTAAAGAAAGGGCGAAGCTTCTTGAAGACCTGACTGAGGAAGAGTCCAAGCTTGGCTATATTGATGAAGCGCTGAACCCAGGCCAGCGCGGCGTTACGACGCATCCAGTTGTCCTCAAGACCGCCCAGGCAAGCCTCCTGCCCGACGAAGCAATTCTCGAATACGTTCTTGCGGAGCCCAACTCGTTCTGTCTGGCTGTCACCCGCAATGACGCAGTGATTGTCCGGCTGGCGGCCGGTCGCAAACAAATCAAACAGCTAACGTCTCGATATCTCTCCAATGTAATGGCAGGCAAATACGGAACCCAGGAAGCAAGGGAACTCTACTCCTTGCTTTTTAAGCCAGTTCCCGATTCTCTGCGGCTGAAGCGATTGGTCATCGTTCCTGACGGCTCGCTTTACAGCTTGCCGTTCGACTCCCTGCTCAGCGCCCATGGGCAATACGTCCTCCAATCTCACATTGTCAGCTATGCCCCATCGGTGACCGTTCTCGATTTTCTAAGGAACCGCCACCGCGCACATGAGCCTCAGATGGCGTTCTTGGGGATCGGAGATGTCCCCTATGACATGGAACCGCAGACAGATGGATCGGGAAACAGAGGAGGTGTTGTCCGAACTGTCTCGCGCGGCCTCTACGATATTTCCGGCGCGCATCTTTATCCCCTTCCTGAAACGCACGCGGAACTGATTTCAGCGAGCCAGGCGCTGCGGGACCCAAAACAAACCATACTCTTGCTTGGCGACAAAGCCACGGAGACCGCTTTCAAATCGCAGCCGCTAGCTGATTTCAAGATTATCCATTTTGCCGTTCATGGAATCTCAGTTCCCGACTTTCCTGAAAGAGACGCGCTTGTGCTGGGCCGCGATCCCCATTCCACAGATGACGGGCTGTTGCAGGTCCGTGAAATTGCCCAACTGAGGCTCGATGCGGATTTGGTGACGCTCTCTGCCTGCAACACTGCGACCGGAAAACTCGAAGGCGAGGAAGGAATCATCGGTTTGACACAGGCATTTCTCTTCGCCGGGGCAAGGACTGTCGCGGCCTCACTGTGGCCGGTGGACGATGCTTCGACGGAATTCCTTATGAAGCGGTTTTATATTCATTTGGCGCAAGGAGAGGACGAAGCATCAGCCTTGCGTCAGGCGAAGCTCGATTACCTGAAACAAAAACCAGACAAGCCGCCGATTTTTTGGGCACCGTTTGTTGTTGTCGGCGATGCCTCGAAACCGATAAGCTTCTGAGCATGATTCCAATCGGACTCAAAGAGCGGACAGAGGTGTTGGACAAGGTCGCTGACCTCACGGCGAAGAGACTCTTCGCGCCGTCGTTCGATAAGAAAAAGTGGGCGGAGCTAGTCGAGTCTCGCCGAGAGCAAATTCTTGCGACCGAAACGGTTGACGAATTCGAAAGCGCGGTCCGCGAGCTGCTTGCCGAGCTTAAAACAAGCCACGTGGTATTTTTTCATCGCAGTCTTCAAAAGATTGCTCCGAACTATGCCATCGGGGCAACGTTCCAGCCTTGCCAGGTCAACGGAACCACCCGATGGATGTTCCAGGACGTTCACGACGGAAGCACGCCCGCACTTGCTGAAATTCAGCCCGGTGACCTCCTTTTGGAAATTGACGGGCAGCCGGTCAGGCCTCCCGAAATGCCCGCCTTTCGAATGGGCGGGTTCTGTGAAATCGGAATTGAGAAGGTGAACGGCGAGCAAGTTGCCGTGCGCCTCGGAGTGCCCTTGCCAAAATCGAAATGGCATCCGATCAACCGCCCCCGGCTCGTTTCGTGGTCGGAGCCGGAACCGGGAATTGGATACTTGAAGGCAGCAGGATTTCCTGGACAGGTCGGGATGGATGTGGCGCGCAAAATTGATCACGCGATTTCTGAACTTCGTGGTTGCGACCGCCTCATCGTGGATTTGCGCGGAAATCCGGGCGGCGGGGCGGGTGGGCTCCGCTTGATGGGGTACTTCACGCCTGAGAAGCTCCCAGTGGGATACAGCTTGAGCCGGAAACGCGCGGAGAAAGGCTACCGGAAGGAAAAACTGCCGCGCTTCGACAGGATTCCTTCACGCAAGATCGAACTTTGGGGCCTTGTGTTCCGTTTCGCCTTCGCCGACAAGTCCATCGTGATGATT
>DATLST010000021.1:0-16509 GCA_035534055.1 Candidatus Acidiferrales bacterium
CGTTCCTCAAAGCCAAAGTGCCCATGGGAGCGCCGGCGTTCTAGCCGCTTGTTGAAAAAAGCGGTGCGCCTATCCGAAGATCGCTTTAGGCCCACAGTGCGGTTTTTCATCGTGCGGTGTTCGCAATGAATCTCTCTATTCCCTGGCATTCTCACGAAGAGGGATGGATCTCCTCCGAGAGTAAGCGATCGAAAGCAGTCCTTCGCTTCACTCAAAAGAACGATCCAAATCGGTTTTTTCAACAAGCGATTAGAGTAGGAAGAGAAGAGTTCCGCGTTCGTGGAGCTTTGGCCCGAAGGGGCCATCCTCGAGGCCGCGCTTTGTTGCTGGCGCAAGGGCGTGACGCAGCATACGGCCGGATTCGGCGCCGCCAAATTGCGGGCGAAAAATTTAGAATGTGTCCCCACAACTTCTCCGAAAACCCATGAAGCAATGGGCGCGAGCGACGATACCCGTGGCGGTGCTGGCGTGTGCTTTTGCCGGCATCGGCCAGCAGCGGAAGCGCCCACGGGCGCCAAAAGCCGCGACGGGCCCCCCTCAAGAGCAGCCTAATCCTCGGGTCCCGGCCATTCGGGCCAATAACATCGGCCTCGCGCTCATGGACCGCAAACAGTTCGCCGACGCACTTGGCCGATTCCAGACGGCCTGCATTCTGGACACCCAATCGGACGTAGGCTGCCTGAACATGGGCATCGCCTTCTTGCAGATGCAGCGCTACGACGATGCGAGGAGAGTCCTCACGAAGTCATCCTCGCAGCACCCGCAAAATCCGCGAGCTTGGTTCAATCTGGGACTGCTCGACAAGGCTGTGGACGACCCCAACGCCGCGATTCAGGATTTCGAGAAGGTCGCGTCGCTCGACGCAAGCGATGCATATGCGCAGTACTTTCTGGGGGTGCTGTACTCCGGTGAAAAGCAATACACTCAAGCAATCACGGCGTTCTCCAGCGCGGTGAAACTCAACCCGTTTTTTGCATCGGCCGAGCTGGGCCTTGCCCAGGTGGCGCAGCAAACGGACGATACCGATGGCGCGCTGGCGCATCTCACTCGCTTCCGTCGCATTGTTTCGGAGAATCTCGGCGAACCGATCCGTGCCGCGTACGGCGAACAGGGAAAATACTCGCGCGCTCAGGACCTGCCGCGCGAAGCCGAAGATGCGCCGCTTGCGATTCCCGTGCATTTCGTTGACGTCACGCAGCTGTCTGGATTGGCCGGACCGCCCACGGCATCCGTTGCGGCGGCTCGCCGGAATCGAACCAGGAGCGAACATAGCGCAGGCCCAAGAATAGAATCGGCCGCTGCCGGCCCGAATTCGAACGAGCCGAGTGGTACGTCGCTGGCCAGCTTTCTCGGCAGCGGGGCGTGTATCATCGACTACAACGGAGACGGCAAACCCGATATTTTCCTCGTGAATGCCGATGGAAAAGGAAACGCCGCCCTCTACCGCAACGCCGGGCATGGGAAATTCGTGAATGAAACAAAGGCGGCGAAGCTTGAGTTTCATGGCCACGGAACGGGCTGTGCGGTGGGCGATTACGATAATGACGGTCATCCCGACCTTGCAGTCAGTTCGAACCGGGGCGTTACCCTCTACCACAACGAGGGCGACGGAACTTTCCAGGATGTGACCGACGCAGCCGGGATTCGGAGCGATGGCCTTGCCCTCGGGCTGACGTTCATCGACTACGACCACGATGGGGATCTCGATCTGTACGTGACGCGGTTCAATGATTTTCCTCTCGATCATCCCCGCCAGCCATTTTCATTCCCCGATAGCGCTGCGCCAGGAAATATTCTGTGGCGCAACAAGGGCAACGGCACATTCATGGATTGGACCAGGGAATTGGCCCTTGGCGGCCACGCTCCGTCTGTCAGCGCGATCGGGAGCGATGTGAACAACGATCGTGCGATCGATCTCATCGTCGGCGGCTGGCGGAAATCTCCCACCGTGTTTCTGAACGAACCTGAGGGCGGCTTTCGTGCCGAATCTCCTTGGGCAACGGACATGCCGGGACCAACCGCCGGAGTGGCCTCCCTTGATTTCGATAAAGACGGCTGGATGGATCTGGCATTCACGCATTGGGGTCCGCCCGGGCTGAGCTTGTGGCGCAACATGGGCGGGAAATCATTCGAGCGAGTTTCGTTGCCGGGGCCTGAGTGGATGCGCGGCTGGGGACTTGCCCCTCTCGATTACGACAACGATGGCTGGGTCGATCTGGTCGCTGTGGGAGAAACCTTCGCGGGAGATGGCCGGATCATCCTGCTGCGCAACGAAGGTTCCAAAGGGTTTCGGGATGTCACGCGGGAGACGGGCCTCGACAAAATCGAACTGCACGATCCCCGAGGCGTGATCGCGTGCGATTTCGAAGGCGACGGCTCCGCCGATCTGCTGATCACCGAAAATAACCGTCCGCCGATCCTGCTTAAAAATATAGGCGGAAATAAAAATAACTGGCTGCAAATCGCCTTGATGGGCGTGCTCGACAGCAAGACTGGCATCGGAACCGAGGCTGAGATTTTCGCGGGCGCCCAGCGGCAAAAATGGGAAGTTCCCGGCGCATCGGGCTATCTCGGGCAGGGACCGGCGGAAATTCTAGCGGGGCTTGGGTCCGAGAATGAAGTGGACGTTCTGCGGCTCTTCTGGCCTGCTGGCATCCTGCAAGATGATTTGCAGATTCGCGGCGGAAAGCGCGACGTCGTAACGGAATTCGATCCTCGCGACGCGCAACGTTGACGATCGGGACGCGGCGCGCATCGATCGCTCCTATCGGCGGAAAGGGCCGCTATAACAGCGCCTCTTGCTTGATAGAAGCGCGGGAGCATGCTAATTTCCCCTCTGTACAAAACCGATTCAACCTCTGAACATGTTCTCGTCTGAATCAACAGGCATACATAACGCGGAAATCCGACACAACCGGGATCGGAGCTTGCCCGCATCGCAGCCGGTCTTCTGGCGCGTGGAGGGCAGCCTTCTGGATTTCACGGCCGTGCGTTCAGTGGCCTTTTTCACGTGGAACGCGCAAAGCTTTCTGGAGCGCTGGATGCGCCGGGGAGCCATGGGTGCGCTGGCGATTGGCCGGCCGTTCCTGTACGCGTCGAATCGCGTAGTCGCCACACGAATGCTGCACATGGTATTGCGCGGCGAAAGCCGCGACCGGCTGGACCTGCTTGGCGAGGAATTTTTCCATTATTTCCTGAAACCATGGCTGAAGCGGCGGGGAGTCGAAAAATTAAAAGACGCCATGTCCGCGGACGGTGAGATCGTACTGGTCAGCCAGGGATTGGACCACATCATGCGGCCGCTCGCCAATCACCTGGGCGTGAAGAAAATCCTATCGAACCGCCTGGACTTCCGCAACGAGCTGGCGACGGGCCGCCTGCTCGATCCGGTGATCCGGCCTCGCGGCGCATTCGCAAGGCTGCGTGCCCAGCAGCCCGACGGACGCATTCCCAAGGATCGGCTGATCCGCGACCTTGGATTCACGAAGCATCCAGAGGTGCTCGACGAAGCAATCCAGCCGGCGCAGCGGCCCTCCCCAAAGGTAGCGCTTCCCGTGGTTCATTTTGATTCGCGTAATGGGACAGGTCCTCTGTCCGTTCGCGAATCGTTGCGTGGAAAGAACATTCTTCTCATCGGCGGCACGGGATTCATCGGAAAAGTGTGGCTCGCCAGTTTGCTGACGGACCTGCCCGAAATCGGCCGAATTTCCCTGCTGATCCGAAGCAATCGTTCGGCGACGGCGCTCGAGCGGTTCCAGCGCGTCGTGGAAGAGTCTCCCGTGTTCGAGCGGCTTGCCGCGCGGCATGGCGACCGATTCGCCGAATTCCTGCGGGACAAAGTGGACGTTGTGGCCGGTGACGTGAGCAAGCCGGCGCTGGGCCTGGGTCCGGAAGACCGCCGCAGGCTGGCTGGATCGCTCGACCTGATCGTAAACAGCTCGGGACTGACGGATTTCAATCCGGACCTGCGGGATGCGCTCGCGATGAACGTGCGCGCAACGGCGTATGTGCTCGACTTTCTCCGCGAATGTGGCCACGCGGCGTTGCTGCATCTTTCCACGTGTTACGTGGTTGGGCGCCGCGACGGTCGCGTATTCGAAGAGCTCCCGAGGAACCACACTCCGAAAGGACTGGCGGATTTCGACGCCCAGCGCGAGTGGGAACGGCTTGAGGCGCTCATTCGCGAAACCGAGGAGCGCGCGCAATCTCCGGAAATCGACGAACAGCTCCGCCGCATGGCGGAGGAGAAAGAACACGCCGCCAAGGATCTGCGCGGAGCCGCGCTCGAGAACCAGATGCGCAAGAATCGCCTTCGCTGGCTCCGTTACACGCTCACCGAGGCGGGGATCCGGCGCGCGAATGAGCTCGGCTGGCCGAACACCTATACGCTTACCAAGAGCCTGTCGGAATCGCTCATCCGAAAATTCCTCGACTCCTCGCCGGACGCGGCGATTGCCGTGGTGCGGCCCTCGATCGTGGAAACGTCCATCGAAAAGCCGTTCCTCGGATGGAACGAAGGCATCAATACTTCGGCGTCGCTCTCCTATTTGCTGGGAACGTTTTTCCGCCAGCTTCCAAGCAATGCAACGAAGTGCCTGGACTTGATTCCCGTGGACCTTGTTTCCCGCGGGATGACGCTGATCGCGGCGGCGCTGGTGGCCCGTCGCCATGCGCGCGTGTATCAATTGGCTACCTCGGTGGTGAACCCCTGCAACATGCGCCGCTCCATCGAGTTGACGGGCCTGGGGCACCGAAAGTTCTACCGGGCGCAGAACGATTTGCAGCATAGGTTGCGGCTGCAATTCGACGCCATCCCGGTATCGAAAGCTCGCTACGAAAAGCTTTCCGCTCCCGCGCAAAAGCTGGTCGTGCGGATGATCAATCGCAGCGTCGAACCGCTCCCATTCTTCCGTCCGCTCCTGGCGCGCCGCGAACGCGATCTGGAAAAAGTGATTAAGCTGATCGTGCTCTTCGAACCTTTCATCCTCGAGAACGATCACGTATTCGAAGCCTCCAACGTGGAGCGCCTCAGCGCGGCGCTGCCCCCGGGCGAGCGCGCGGATTTCGGATACGATGCCCGGTCGCTCGATTGGTGGGATTATTGGATCAACGTGCACATTCCGGCTCTGCGCAAGTGGTGCTATCCTCTGATTGAAGGCCGTCAGCCGGAAGCTTCTCCTCGGCGCAGTGTGCCTCTCGCGGCTGGCAGCGAGAGAAGCGCCGCGCGAGCGGAGAAGGTTGCTCCGGCGCCGTAACAGCCAAATACCGTGGCCATTTTCCTGACCGGGTGCACCGGCTACATTGGTGCGCACATCGCGTCGAATCTGCTCTCGGATCACTCCGATCCGCTCAACGTACTGGTTCGCGCGCAAAATCTCGAGGAAGCGCGCGCCCGCCTCTGGCGCTCACTGCAACTCCACATGGATTTCGCGCCGTTCGAGGCGTGCCTGAATTCGCGCATTCGCATTTTTCTTGGCGACCTCACGGATGCGCGCTTCGGACTGAGTGAAGACGATTATCGGGAACTGGTTCGCACCACGCACTCCGTCATCCACTGCGCCGCTTCGCTCAATCGAAAATCGGAGAAGAGCTGCCTCAACGTGAATCTCCGGGGGACGCTCGAGGTGATCCAGCTTGCCATGCGCGCGCGCGATAGCCACGGGCTGCGGCGCTTCAGCCACGTCAGCACCGTGGCGGTCGCCGGGCAGCGGGCAAACGAAGTGGTCGAGGAAGACACCGCCATCGATTGGACTCGCTCGGACTACGATCCTTACGCCCGCACCAAGAAATTCTGCGAGCACATGGTGCGCCAGTTGCTCGCCGACGTGCCGCGCACCATTTTTCGTCCCAGCATCGTGCTCGGCGATAGCCGCCGCGCCGAGACCAACCAATTCGATATGGTGCGCGCTTTCGTTTTTCTGGCGGGGCTTCCGGCGCTTCCCTTTCGCCAGACCGACCGCATCGACATCGTACCGGTGGATTTCGTGGCTGATGCCGTAGCGACGCTGCACCAGAAAGAAACGCCCGCGCACGAGATTTACCATCTTTCATCGGGTGTGGACTCTGAAACCTTCGTGCAGGTGACCGACGCTCTATCGAAGGCGCAGGGCAAGCGCGGGCCGGTGTATGTGCCGAGCCTCGGGCGCCCTTCCTCGAAAATTGTGAACGCGCTGGCAGGCCGCGCGGGAAAAACCGGAGGGTTGGCCAGGCTGCTGAAAGTATTTCTGCCCTATCTGGTATGGAATACGGTGTTCGACAACACGCGGGTCGTCGCGGAGCTGGGCCGCCGTCCGGAGCCGTTTTCCCGGTATTGTTATCCGCTGTTGCGATTCAGCCGCGAAAATAATTTTGCGTACAAATATCGCGACTGGCCGCGAAGCGGAGCGCTTCCCATGGCGCCCGGCAGCGCGGCGGTTGCGCCACGGGATTCACGGCCATGATGGATCTGGTTCTCGAAGCATGGGTCGGCGGCCTGATCGAGCTGAACAAATTGGAGTGGATGCTCGGTGCGGGCGAGGCCTGGCGGCCGGGCGCCAGGCTCAAGCTGCTGTTCGCCGGCTATAACGGAACGCGCAACACGGGGTCCGATGTGCGCGTCGAAGAAATATTGCGCCAGGTTCGGCGAATTCTTGGTGCGGAAAATATCGCCGCGAATGTCATGACGCAGAATTTCGATCTGACGCGCGGCTATTTCGGCGATGCCCGGCAAGTTCATTTGCCGGATGTGTTTCCTCCCTTTCTGCACTCCGAAGTGAGAAGGAACGACGGAGTGGTGGTCTGCGAGGGCTCGATGTTCAAGAGCAAATTCAGCAACGCGCTCACCACCATGTTCGTGGGCGCGCTGGGCCTCGCCGTGGCGCAGAATAAGCTGAGCATCGGCTACGGAGCCGAAGCCGGAGCAATGGACCCGCTCCTGCAAAAAATGTGCAAACGCTATTGCCGGGAATCCATCGTGATTACGAGAAACGCCGAATCGCAAGACGTTCTTGGCAAGCTGGGCATTCCGACCGAGCGCGGCACCGACACCGCATGGACTTTCGAGCCGTGGGAACCCGAATACGGTTGCAAGGCGCTGCGCGACGCCGGGTGGGACGGGGCTGCTCCCGTGCTCGCGGTATGTCCGATTAACCCCTTCTGGTGGCCCGTCAAGCCTTCGCTCGCGAAATGGGTCGCGCATTCGGTGGCTGGCGCCTATAGCGGGAGCTATTACCGCACGATCTATTTTCACCGCTCGGGCCGGGAAGTGGATACGGCCTATGAGAAGTACCTGTCCGCGATGGCAAGCGGAGTCCAAAAGTACGCTAAAACACACGCGGTGTTTCCGGTGCTCGTCGCGATGGAGATGCTCGACCGGGACGCCTGCGAGCGCATCGCGGAAAAGCTCGGGGGCGTTCCGATTTTTTCGTCCGATCGTTTCAATATGTATGAACTGGTGAGCATCCTGCGCGCTTGCCACCGGATGCTGTCTTCCCGCTACCACGCGATCGTGACGTCGATGCCGGCGGGAGTGCCCTCTGCCGGAGTAACCATGGACGAGCGCATCCGCAATTTGATGTGCGAGCGCGGGCACGAACACCTGCTGATGCGCGTCGATGAGCCCGAGCTGGACGATCGGATTGTGGCGGCGCTGCATGCCCTCGACGCTCAGGCAGAAGAAATCCGTGACGCCATGGGCCGCACGGTGGCGCGCAACCTTCAGCTCATGGCCCGCATGGGCGTCTATTTCGAAGAGCAGGTCGCCCGCCGCTACCCGGATTTTCCCGTGCGCAGCGGGGTGCTTGGCTGGGAGGAATATCTCCCACCTCTAAGCCCGCTTTTACGCGAACTGCTCGAAACGCACAATGGGGTGCTGGCGGCGTGACGTTCCTTGAAAACATCTTCGCTCGGCTTGGGCAAGCGGGAAGCACGCCCGTACTTCGTGAAATTCGCAATGGCGAGTTCGTGTCCGTCACGGGCGATGAGTTGCTGGCGCTGATTGCACAGGCGCGCAAATTTCTGTCCGTCCGCGGCTTGAAAAAAGGAGACCGCTGCGCACTGCTTGCCCCCAATAGCATCCGATGGGTGGCCGTGGATCTCGCGATGATGTCGGAAGAACTCATCGTCGTGCCGTTATACCCGCGGCAGGCTCCGGCGGAGCTGGCCGGGATGATGAAGGATTCGATGCCGTCGCTGATCGTCTGCTCCGACGAAGGGCTCGCCAGTGAAATTCGAAGGTGCTGGCCCGATGTTCGGATCAATGCTCGGGTCGATGTTCAGATCGACGATCGGTCCGATTTTCCGCCCATGGCGTCGATGGAGAGCGTTTTCAGCGGCAAGAATGCCGAGGCCGCGCCTCCGTGCCGCCACGCGGATCATGATGCGCTGACGATCGTCTACACCTCGGGAACTTCGGGCGAACCGAAGGGCGTGGTTCTGAACGCCGCCAACGTGAATCACATGTTGCAGTGTACGAACCAGCGGCTGGATCTATTGATGGACCAGCCCGGCGGCTCCCAGCGCGATCCCGACCGGATTTTTCATTACCTTCCGCTTTGTTTCGCGGCATCGTGGATCGCGCTGCTGACGTTTCTCTCGCGCGGCAGCGTCCTTACGCTCTCGACCGACCTCACCAAGCTTCCCGACGAGTTGAAGCTCGCCATGCCCGATTATTTTCTCAACGTTCCGGCGCTTCTCCAACGGGTTCGCGCGAGGATCGAGGAGACGGTTCAAAAGCGCGGCGGTGTCGCGGCAACGATCTTTTCGCGCGCGCAACAAGCTTTTCTGAAAAAGCGGAGCGGGAAAATCCGGCTGCTCGATTCGATGTATCTCTCCATTGCGCGCGCCTTCATGTTTCCCACGATCCGGAAGAGCATTGGACCGAATCTCAAGGCCCTGATTTGCGGCTCGGCTCCGCTGACTGTGGAGACGCAGTTGTTCTTTATAATGCTCGGCATTCCAGTGCTGCAGGTTTACGGCCTCACGGAAACCACGGCGATTTGCACGATGGACGATCCGCGCGATTTCGAGCCGGGACGCGTGGGCCGCACGGTGCCGGGAATCGAAATGACCATCGCGGAGAGCGGCGAAATCCTCGTTCGCGGGCCGAATGTATTTCCCGGATATTGGCAGCGCCCGGCCGAGACCGCGAAAGCGCTCGCGGGAGGATGGTTCCATTCGGGCGATCAGGGCGAAGTGGACGCGAAGGGCAACTGGCGCATCACCGGCCGGTTGAAAAATTTAATCATTCTCAATTCGGGGCATAACGTCGCTCCGGAGCCGGTCGAGCAGGCGCTCGCCGCCCGTTTGCCCAGGGCGCAACAGGTGGTTCTGCTCGGAAACCAGCGCAGCTTCCTTGCGGCGCTCGTCACCGTCGATTCCAACAACGGCTTGCACAAGGCTGACCTTGAATCGGCGATCGAAGCATTGAATTCCGGGTTGCCGCACTATAAACAGATTCGCGCATTTCACGTTGTGGCCGAGCCTTTCACCGTCGAGAATGGCTTGCTCACCTCGAACGGCAAGCTCAAGCGCGACGCGATTGCGGCGCGCTTTGCGGCCGAGATCGAGCGGCTCTACCCGAAGAAACCCGCATGAAAAGGTTCCAGGGAAAAACGCTCTCATGGCATGTGGCGGCAGGCGCGATCGAGCTCGTGCTCGACCGCGAGCCCTGCAACGAGATTGGCTCGCGGACCCTCGCCGAGCTCGAGCAATTCGCCGCCGAGCTCGAATCGCTCGCGGCGGAAGCCCGCGCGCTGATCGTTTCCAGCGCCCGCAAGGAAGGGTTTTGCGCGGGAGCCGATCTGCGCGAACTCTATCGTGCCTCGCAGGGCACATCATCGGACGGCCGGCTGGCTGGCGTGCGCGATTTTCTCGAACGCATTCACCGAGTGCTGAATACGATCGATGCCGCGCCGGTCACGACGATCGCGGCGGTGCACGGCGTCACTTTCGGCGGCGGTTTCGAGCTCGCGCTTACATGTGACCTGATCGTCGCCGACAAAATGACGCGCTTCTGCTTCCCCGAGCTGCGCCTGGGGCTGATTCCCGGCTTCGGGGGCATTCCGCGGCTCAAACGGGATGTGGGCAACGGTGTCGTTCGCGATCTGCTGTTGACCGGCCGCAGCATCAACGCCACCAAAGCGCAATCGGCCGGACTGGTGAGCCAGGTGACCGGTGAGGGCGACGCGCTGCGCGTGGCGCGCGCGACGGCGGTACAACTGGCGAAATTCGACCGCGGCGCGTCCGCCGCCGCCAAGCGGTTCATCAAGCCCATCCCGCGGGAAGAGCTGCGCCGCGAAATCGACATTTTCTGCGACTTGTTCACGCGGCCCGCTGTCGAAGCCGGCCTGCGGAAATTCGTCGAGAGCGCGGATGCGCTGCCTTACTTGCCGTAGAAATTTGCGGAAGATGTGGCAAGATATCGGTTTATGAACGCACTGCAAAAAACCACGGACGAGGTGCTGCAACTCGCGGCGGACCATTTCCGTGTGCCGCGCGAACAGTTGAAACCCGACGACGACTTTTTCAAGAAGCTCGGGATCAACAGCCTGCAGGCTCTCGACCTGCTAACGCGCCTGGAACAGCATTTCCACATCGAGCTGCCCGACTACGAACTCCAAGGCGTCAGCGATTTTCGCACTCTTGCCGAACGCATCCAGTCGCGCCTTTAATGCTGGATCTCCGCCAATATAACTGCCTGGGCGACGCGCTGCGAGCCGCGCTCGGCCGCTGGCCCAATGAAATCTGTCTCATCGAAGCGGATCGCGACCGGGAAAAGGCGCGCCTCACGTATCGCCAGTTCCAGGAGGTTGCACATCCGCTGGCCCGCGCCCTTCAGGAGACGGGCTTTCAGAAGGGTGCTCGCGCCGCAATCGTCATGACGAATCAGTCGAAGTGGCTGATCTCCGCTTATGCCATTTTCTTTTGCGGCGGCGTTCTGGTTCCTCTCGATTACAAACTGACGCCCGGCGAGCAGCTGAAGCTGATGGCTCACTCCCATGCGGAGTTCTTGGTGATCGAATATCACCTGTGGCGCTCCATCATGCAGGACAAAAGCTTCCAGGATTTTTCGCCGCGCATCGTGTTGGTCGCCGAGGCGCCCCCCACGGCGGATCTCGCCGGAGCGAAGCGGTGGGAGGAATTTAGAGATTCGCGGGAACCCGCCTTTGTGCCACGGAGCCGCGAAGAAATGGCATGTATCGTCTATTCGTCGGGCACCGGAGGACGGCCAAAAGGCTGCGTGCTCACGCACGAGAATTATCTGGAACAGTGCCTCGCGCTCACCGCGATCGTGTCCTTCTCACCGGGCGTCCACTATTTGAGCATTCTCCCGACCAACCATGCGATCGATTTCATGGTGGGCTTCCTTGGCCCGTTCGTGTGCGGTGCGACGGTGGTCCATCTCCGCACGTTGCGCCCGGAATATATTCGTGACGCCTTCACGCGCTACAAGATCGCTTACATGACGCTGGTTCCCATGGTGCTGAAGAGCCTCGAGCGAGGGTTGCGGCAGCGTTTTGAGCAGTTGCCTCCTGGCCGCCGCCAGATGCTCGGCGTCGCGATCCGCCTCAATCGCGCGCTGACGCGACGCCGGCCGAAGTTGCGCCTCAGCCGGGCTTTGCTGCGCCAGGTGCATGAAGCCTTCGGCGGCGAACTTCGCGCCCTGTTTGTGGGAGGCGCGTTCACCGAGCCGAAGACGCTGCAATTCTTCTACGATCTTGGCATTCCTGTCGGCAACGGCTACGGCTGCACGGAAGCCAGCACTGTGATTACATTGAATGATTTCAAGCCCTTCCGCGCGGACACGGTGGGGAAACCCCTGCCGGGAACCGAAGTGAAAATCCTCGATCCGGATGCGGATGGCGTTGGCGAAGTGGCCGTCAGGAGCAAGACGGTGATGTCGCATTATCTGGACGATCCCGAAATGACGGCCGAAACGATTGTGAACGGATGGCTCATGACGGGCGACCTGGGACGCATCGATGCGGCGGGCCACTTGCAGCTTTTCGGCCGAAAAAAGAATCTAATCGTTACCGAGGAAGGCAAAAATATTTATCCCGAGGACGTCGAATCCGCATTTGAAGGCTTGCCCGTAAAAGAATTATGCGTCTTCGCCGCGAATTATCTTTGGCCCGCACGCACGATGCTCGAAGAAAAGCTCGTGATCGTTCTTCATCTTGAGCAGGGAAAAACGATGACGGACGATTTGGCGGCGGATATCGCCGGGCGCAACCGGCGGCTCCTCAATTACAAGCGAATCGGCGGTTATCTGGTTTGGGAGCGGGACTTCCCGCTTACAACCTCGCTGAAAATCAAGCGCGGAGAATTGGCCGGGCAGATCAGGCTATCCGTGGGCCGGGAAGACATGGTGCCATTGTGACGGCCCATGGAAGGCGCGAATTGGCCGAGGCCCACCGGCCGTGAACGCGCGATTTTTTGCGATCGTTAATCCAGCCGCGGGAGGAGGGCGGTGTGGCAGGCTCGCTCCCGCGGCTCTCCGCCGCGTCGAGGAGCTAGGCATTGAACTGGAGACCGCCCATACGACACGGCCGGGAGAAGCGAAGGAACTTGCCCGCCACGCCTATGCGCAGGGCTTCCGAAATTTCATCGCGGTGGGCGGCGATGGAACATCTTACGAGATCGTGAACGGACTTTTCCCGGCCGCGCGGACCGGCGGCCGTCCCGCGCTCGGTTTTTTGCCGCTCGGCACGGGAAACTCCTTTTTGCGGGATTTCACGCCGCATGGCGTGGAGCATACGATCGAAGCTCTCCGGACTGGCCTCCGCCGGACGTGCGACCTGATCCTCCTCCGGCACGCGGACGGCGAAATCTACTTCCTCAATTTGCTGAGTCTCGGATTTCCCGCCGATGTAGGCGAGCTTACCAACCGGCGCTTCAAGCGATGGGGCGAACTCGGCTACATTTTGGGCGTGCTCACGCGCCTGGCCGGGCTCGATCACTTGGCATTTCCACACCGGCTGGACAGCGCGCCGGACTGGGACCGCCGCCGCTGCCTCTTCCTCACGTTCAGCAACAGCAAATACACGGGAGGGAAAATGATGATCGCTCCCAAGGCCGACGCCACCGACGGCCAGATTGAATACGTCCGCTGGTCGCCCGTCGGACGCCTGAGGCTGGTCTGGAATTTTCCGCGGCTGTTCACCGGGACGCATATCGGCCATTCGCAAGCCTCGCGCGCCGCGGTACGGCGAGTGGAATTTGATCTTTCCGAGCCGGTAAACGCGCTGGTGGACGGCGAAATTCTGCGCCTCGAATGCCGCTCTGTGGAAATTCTTTCGCGCGCTCTGGACGTGATTGCATGAAGAAAGCGTGGCTCACCGTCCGCGCTTTGATCCTCTGGGCGGTGAGCGGAATCCATTTCGCGGTGGTGTGCATCTTCCTCATCCTTCTTGCGATCTTCATCGATCCACGCAAGAACGATTGGCCGCAGCGTTTGTTTTTTCGCAATATTCTTCGTCTGGCCGGAGTTCGATTGGAAGTGCGCCGCTCGCCGGGGTTCGATCCCCGGCGCACGAGCATCTTCATCGTGAATCATGTGAACATCTTCGATCCCTTCGTGATCTATTCGGCCATACCGCAGTTCCTGCGCGGGTTCGAGCTCGAATCTCACTTTGATGTCCCCGTCTACGGCTGGATGATGCGCCGCTTCGGAAACATACCGGTGCCGGACGCGCCCAATCGCGAGAGCCTGGAAATCATGACCTGGCGCGCCAAGAGCGCGCTTGATTCGGGCATCAGCCTGGCCGCTTTCGCGGAAGGATCCCGGACGCGCGACGGTCACATGAAGCCCTTCAAAAAGGGCATCTTCGGAATCGCCCGGAAATTCGGAGTGCCGATCGTGCCGGTGAGCATCGTGGGTTCTTATGAATTTTTCCAAACGGGAAACTGGATGCTCTATCCGGGCAAGATCACGGTGTATTTGCACGATACGATCGATACATCGAATGCCGGACGCGCGGATTTGGACGCGCTGCGGCAGCGCGTGCAGGATATCGTGGCGACGCCGGTGGAAGAGGCGCTGAGGGACTGGAAGCGTCAGGGCGTTTGAGAAGCGCTGGCCGCGGGCAGAACCCGTCCGGCGCGCAATTCCTGCCAGGTGTGGACCACGCGGTGAATCACGGTGATCGTCGAGAACGTGGCGATGACCCACAAGACCTGCGCCATGCGGTTGAATGTGCCGCCAAGAATTAGAAGCACGAGCCGCTCGGGCCGCTCCATGAACCCTACTTTGCACGAAGGAATCAGCGATTCGGCGCGCGCGCGGGAATAGCTGACCATGAACGAACTGGCCATGGCCACGGCGGCCAGCGTCATGTAAAAGGACCGGCCGGCCAGCGTGTAGTAGACCACCAGGCCCATGTACAGGGCGAGGTCGGAATAGCGATCGAGCGTCGAGTCGAGAAACGCCCCGAAGGCCGTGACGCGTCCCACGCGGCGGGCCACCTGGCCGTCCGCCATATCGAGAAAACCCGCCAGAAACAGAACCGCCGCGGCCTGATGGAACTTGCCGAACGCAAACAGCGCCGCCGCCCAGGAGTTCACGGCAAGCCCGAAGAAGGTGAACATGTTCGGCGTCACGCCAGTCGCGGCGAGTCCGCTCACCACATGGCGCAGCAGCCAGCCAGCGCCATCGCCGATCCATTGCGTGATTGGGCGATTCAGTTCGGTGCGGTTATTCTCGGTCACGTGAAAAACAATATACCGAAACCGGCGCGAAAGCGCACGGCCAGACCTGCGGGAGCCGTGGTTCGCTATGGTTTAACGCCGGAAGCGCCCGGCGTGGCTGGAGAGCCCGCAACGTTTTGGGGCGTCACGTTGACTTGTTCGCCTTGTTCGAGCGCATCGGGAGGATTGATCACAAAAGCGTCCTCCGGCGATAGCCCTTCCAGAACTTCCACGCTGGAGCCAAGATCCCGGCCAATCGTGAGCTTCTTCAAATTCACGCGATTGTCCGGGCCGACCACCGCAACCAGCGTTCCCTGGGGGCGGAACAGCAATGCGTTATTGGGCACGATCAGACGCTCGCCGGACAACTTGGCGTCGAAGTGGACCTGCGCATACTCGCCATCGAGAAGAACGCCGGTTGGATTGGGCACGTCCACTTCGGTCAGCAGCGTGCGGGTGGATGGATCGACCGCGCCGGCCGTTCGCACCACCTTCCCGCAAAAGTTGCGGCCCGGGAACTCGGTCAATTCGAGGCAGGCTTTCATGCCCGCATGGATGGAAGGAGCGTAGGTCTGTGGCGCGGAAACAAACACGCGCAACGGGTCTGTCTGGGCCAGATCGAACATTTCCCTGGTTGAGCTGCCGCCGTTCCCCGCGTTGATGAGCGTGCCGGGATCTACGTTCCGCTTTGTAATGACCCCGGAGAAAGGCGCATATACCCGTTTGAAGGATTCCATGGCTTCCAGACGGCTCACGTTTGCTTGGGCCGATTGGACCATCGCCTCCTTCGCCGCATAATCGCCGTTGTAATTGTCGACCTCCTGCTGGGAAACGGAGTCGCTCTTCAGCAAGCCTTGATACCTTTGCGCGGTGATATTGGCCAATTTGGCATTTGCTTGCGCGATGGCCAAATCGGCTCGAGCCTGCATCAATTGCTCATCCACTTCCGGCGTATCGATTTCCGCCAGGAGGTCGCCCTTCTTTACGTGGCTGCCGATATCCTTGTACCATTTCTTCAAATAGCCGTTCGTGCGGGCATAAATAGGAGATTCCACGTAAGGCTGGATGTCTCCTGGCAGCACCAGCTCGGATTCTCCGCTGGCTTGCGTCGCATGAACCAGTGCGACATAGGGCACCGTCATCCGATCCGTTTGTTCGGCCAGCACCTGCCGCGCCGTTTGTTTTCGCCCCAAACTGTAGGCTCCAGCCACGGCGAGAATTGCAACGACGACCAGAAACCATTTAACCAAAGATCCCCGACTGCCCGCCGGAACGTTCCTATCCGGCTTGGGATCGAGACCGGGCGACAGCAAGGGCGGCTCGACGGATGTTTCGCTCATCTTCGACATTTCTCCTCGAACTTTTTCCGGCTAGGAGCGATATTCCGCTTCCTCCGCGGCAATGGGCGTCTTCTGGCTGTGTTTGTGTACCAGGGAGAATACGCAAGGCACGAAAAACAGCGTCGCAAATGTCGCTACCGCCAGTCCGCCGATAACGGCGCGGCCAAGAGGCGCATTTTGCTCCCCGCCTGAACCCAGCGCCAGCGACATCGGCACCATCCCGATGATCATCGCCAGCGCGGTCATCAGAACGGGCCGAATCCGGACGTATCCTGCCTCCAGCGCCGCCTGCGTCGAGGTGAGCCCCGCGTCCATCCTCTCCCGCGCAAAGGCCACAACCAAAATACTGTTCGCGGTGGCCACACCCATGCACATGATCGTGCCTGTCAGCGAGGGAACGCTCAGCGTGGTATGAGTGAGCAGAAGAATCCACAGGATTCCCGCCAGCGCTCCGGGAAGCGCCGTGATGATAATGAACGGGTCGAGCCACGATTGAAAATTCACC
>DATLST010000022.1:0-77360 GCA_035534055.1 Candidatus Acidiferrales bacterium
AGACAGCCCGCCCATTACAGCCAGCGTTTCCAGCGGCCGACCGTGGTTTAAGTTCGCCTGCCGCTCATGCGGCGCAATTACTTCCCACGGAATCGACTCGGGGAGCCCCGGCCATATCGGCCGCTGATCGCCCAGGAATACGGGGAAGCGTCTGCCCGAAAGCTTGCTTAGGTCCGCCGTCGTGTTCATTTCTCCTCCGTTTATCGCCCCAATGGAGTGCCTTCAATCGCTTGGAATGACGAAAGGGAGGGTGAGCAAGGTGTGTGCCAGACGGCCTCGGACGTGACGGCATTGAAAGGACTTCCGTCTCCAGAATGAAGGCAGCGACTATAGGGTACGCGACCATCATAAACGCGCTGGCATCCGCAACCTACAAACGCCCGGTAAGAAGCAACACGATTAGGATAAGAAAAACGATGCCGCCAATTCCGATTCCGCCAGAAGGCCCGAAGGCGTAATAGCCGCCGCCGCCGCCAAACAGCAACAGCAGGATCAGGATTATTAACAGAGGCGACATATGGGACCTCCTAAAAGCGAAAGGTTAGGACAATTCGGCCCGCACAACCAGCGAGCTCTTGAGTGTCTCTGTTACTATGAATGCTGCATGGTTGCGGCCCCTACAGAGCGACACGTCGAGGTGAGCCGTAGTTAAGAATTATTTACTACGCTTAACTGTTTGTCTCAAGACTAGGAACAGGCTGTGACCGTTGGAACGCCGTTCAGTGGTTCTCCAGATAACCAAACGAAGAAGTCTTACCGTGGCTTTTGCATCACGCGCGATGTAATGTAGCTGAGTCGGGATCGACATAGGAATCGAGTCCGAATTTTGATCTAGCCATACCGCGGCACTTCCGCCCACTCCTGACCCCCTCGCTAGACCAACCGAAGACATAGCACGCAAGGTCCGAGAAACATGCGGACGGAGCACTCTGGTGTGCATGCCGTTCAGCGTTAACCAGGCGAGAGGTAATCGAATGAAAGGTACTAGTATTGTGATGAAGCGCATTGCGTGGCTTGCAGCGGCGGTGTTCGTCGTAGGCTGCAGCACTGCATCGCCGCCCCCTGCGGCACAAGTCGCATCAGCCCCTTCGCTGGTCGGTCCTGCCGGCTTCCAGGGTCCTGCCGGTCCCGCAGGCCCGCAAGGTCCGGTTGGAGCGACGGGCGCGCCGGGCTACGTGATGCAGGGTCCCGCCGGTGCTGAGGGCGCTCCCGGTCCCGTAGGTCCGCAAGGTCCGGTTGGAGCGACGGGAACCCCGGGCTACCTGGCGAGCGGTGCTCGCGGAATAACCGGCATGGCCGGTCCCGCTGGTGCGCAAGGTCCGATCGGGGCGACGGGGGCACAAGGCACTAGTATGGTTGGTGCGGCCGGCCCGACCGGTGCGGCCGGCCCTGCCGGCGCTCAGGGTGTAGCTGGAAACGAGGGCGGCAGAGGCCCGACCTTGGTCGGTCCTGTAGGTCCCATCGGAAGTTCCGGGGTTGCGGGCGTGCAAGGAACCAGCGGACAGATGGGTAACCGGGGCAACGTGATGATCGGCAGTGCCGGCGAAACAGGTCCCTCCGGTGCAGCGGGCGCGCAAGGCCCGATGGGAGCGACAGGTGCCCAGGGCCCAGCTGGTATAGTCGCTCACTGGACCAAATACCGCGAGTTCACCTTCAATGCTGATCAAGCGGATCTTCAGCCTTCCGAGTTGACGATGGTCAACGAGATCGCCGGGTATATGGCGCAGAATCCGTCGCTCCAGATCGGAATCGACGGTTTCACCAATCCTGACGGTGGCGCCTCGAACAACCAGGATCTGAACAACCGCCGAGTTGAAGCGGTTCAGAACGCACTGATCAACGCTGGTGTGCCGGCTTCCAAAATCCAGAACGGCGCCTTCGGCAACCCGCAGCTCCGGCGCGACGGCCGCGTCGAGGTGCTGATAGCCACCGCTGGTTCACCGACGGCGTGATCAGGCGATTGATGTTCGCTGTTAACTACTAAACTTCTCGGGGAATCTCCTCAGCCTTTACCGGCTGAGGGGATTTTCCCGAGGCTTGAGGGTGAAGGAAGGTCCAGCCTTCCGACTGGGTCGCTCGGCTTCTGATCCATTGATAAACGCCTGATAAACGCCGCCGCTGGTGCTCCACAGAACCGCTTGAGGCGCATTAAACTGGCTCCTGCGTCACGCTCGCGATATTCTAATTAAGTCGGGATCGACATAGGAATCGAGTCCGAATTTGATCCAGCCCGACGGCGGCCGTTCCTCTCGCCCTTTGACCGCGTTCCGCTAGACCAACCCTTCATAGTTGCGACCAGCAAGGCCCGGCGGGGCCCGTGTGTACATGTCTCTTGGAAGTGTCGTGTTTGCGTTGGTCTTGCTCTGGCTGATTAGGGTCCTTTGACCAATCATGCCTGTCTGCCGACCACTCACTTAATCGAACGAGGAGAAGGATAATGAATGCTAAACCTCTACTGGCTGCGTTGGCTCTGATCGGCGGTGGACTCATCATGCAGTCCTGTTTCGGCGGCGGTGGGAGTTCCTATCCGGTATACGGGCAGTCCTATGGGCAGTCCTACCCTGTGTATCGGTCTCATCCCGTGTACAAACCGTACCCGGTGTACAAGCCCTACCCAAAATACGCTAACTATGGCTCTAACCGGGGCGAGCATCGCGAACAGGATCATGATCAGGCCCAGCAATATCACGACGGCGGCCACGATCAGGGCCATCAGGATTAGCATGACAACCAAAACCGGGACCGCCAAGTAGCAGGCCTCAGGCCTGCTGAAGGGGTTGGCGCGTGCATCCAATGCCCAACCCCAAGCTCACAGACACCGTCGAGAAGCTTGTTGCCGAAGTGCAGGCGCCCTGGGAGTGGGGCTAACGGAGCCTCACACCGTACCAGCCTTTCGCCGCGCGGTCCGTCGGGAACGGTCCTACTGCTACCAGATCCCGGCGGATGTCCACCGCCATATGTCCGGTTCTGGCTTGTAGCTAAAGGCAGGCACCGGTCACTAGGCGATCGTGATCGATCAATCCCCGCCAACTAAAACGGGAAGATGAAGCTCCAGCCTTGGGACCGGCGAGGCTGCTCGTAGTAGACCGGCGGGGGAGCGTCATAGTAATTCGGCGCATAGTAATTCGGCCGCGTATAATAGTAGTTTTGGTAGCGCCGGTCGTTATGGTGTCGCTCGTTGTGATGCCACCCCCGGTGCCGCCCATTATCGTGGTGGTCATGACCACCGCCGCCGGCCAGCGCTGGTCCCACGCCAACACCGCCGATCGCGACGGCGAAGCCAATCGCAATGGCGATCTTGCCGATTCTGGAGAGTAAACGCTTGCCCGGCCTGATCGAGGTTTCCATGGTCACTCTCCGTTCCACGCGACGACTCGCTGTAGCCTGACGAGGGCATCCGTTTGTGGTACTCGAGCGCGCCATCACTTATGCCTTTTCGCTGCAGCACGCGCGCGGCTGCGGAATAACTCATCGGCAGTCTTTTTCTGTGCGTCCGACATGGTGTCGTACAGAGCTTTAAAAGGTGGAATGAATTTACGGATGCCAGCTGCTTGCGCATCGGTGATGGCCGCGAAGGAGTTGAGCTGGTCGATGGCAGTCATCGATTTACTCTGTTCCGTCCCTTCCTCGCGAAGATTTGCAATCGAGTGGGCATTATCCCGCATCACTTCGGCGACGGCATTCCATTGGGTCTCTTGTGCGGACGTGACGTGGAGTTTCTTGCGCATCGCCTTGATGCGCGCCTCGACATGAGCGTCTACCGCGGCGTTGGCCTTGGCCGCAGTGCTCGCGCTTTCCTCCGGTGCGGGGGCTGCCGAAGTTGCCTGCGACGAAGCCGCCTGCGCCAGTATTTCCCGTGCCGGCGCCTGCTTGGCGGCCTGGGTGAAAGTGCCCGCCGCGGCGGGCAAAGAACCGGCTAGAACGAAGGCGCCGACTAGCGTCGCCGCCGCAACTGCGCGGACGGCTGGATGTTTGAACAGGGTCATGATTTACACTCTCCGTTGGTGGCGATCGCCGCAGCCGGGACTCCTCCGGCACGATCAAACCGCATTGCAACTATAAAGTATGCTACTCTGTCCCGCGTCCAAGCAACGTTTCGTTGTTCCCTATGGAACCAAACGGGCGTTGTGTTTCTCTTGAGGACCCGAGCGCCAATCTCTCCTAGTTCTGAGCTGCTGACGAGGGCACCTGCAGATCGTTAGTAACACCTTGGACGCCCTCGGTATTTCTCGCGATCGCTTCGACACGTGCCGCCACCGCTGAATTCGGCACCTGACCTTTCAGCGTCACAACCCCCGCCGTGGTGGTGACATGGATATCCCCGGATTTAATGTCCTTGCCGGTGGCGAAAGCCGCTTTCACTTCCGTAGTGATTTTCGTATCATCGAGCGCGTTAACCGTTTCATGATACGCATCCTTCGCGGCCGCCTCGGTGTCTTCACCTGCCTGGTGCAGCGAGGTGCCGGCTGAAACGGACGGACTGGTACCTGCCTCCTGTGCGACGGCCGGAAGCGCCAGCCCAATTCCCAACATTATTACTGGCACTATAGCCAGTATCTTGTGTCTACTATTCATAACCTTACCTTCTCAGACGCGGCTTGTCTGGTGTTGTCTGAGGCGTTGTCACCATCGGATTGGTCGCCCGCCCAGCGTCCCAACGCTTAACGAAAATAAATTCCGTGGCCGAATCCGCCGAAGCCTCCGCCCATGACGAGAAAGACGATCAGGACGATAACCACGATGCTCGCCAAGCTCATTCCCCCGCGTCCGTAATAACCGCTGCGGTAGCCATAAAATCCGCCGCCGGCGAACATCAGAATCAACAGAATAATCAGAAGTAACATAGACATCCTTTGTGAATTTCAGTTGGTAGGTTCAACGTCCACTCTCTTCAAGCTATGAGTACAGCGAGGCGCGACCCCCTTGGCACTTACGGTTCCTCAAACCACACCGAGCACCCAGAGCACGAGAACGATCAGCACGACGCCTCCGAGAGAAATAGGAATAAACATGCAGCCTCCTCAGGCCTTCCGTGTTAACGTTCAGGTTGGTCTAGCAGAACGCGGTCAAAGGCGAGTGAAAGGACCGCCGTATGGGCTGGATCAATTCGGGCTCGATCCATATATCGCTCCCGACTGCTTAATAGTACTTCGGGACGTGATGCAAAAGCCACCGCGAGACTGTGTCTATTGGTTATATAGAGAACTAAGGACGGCGGTCGGGACTCTCGCCCAGATACTTAACATACGCGCCGATAAGGATCCCGATCGGGGTTGGCGCTCGAGAAGGCCGCGCCAGGATTCCGGAGGTCCGAGCGCGCCCTACGATTGGGTGGAATACGCTATTATGGCGGGGGTCGTCTGGGAGGCGGCCGGGAGGGAATCGCTGATTGTTATCGCCTTCGATAGAGGCCTGCGCCGATAAGAACGACGCCCAAAACGAGCACCCCAGCGCTCAGCGGCTGCGGCACCACATGCTTCGATTGCTCGGTGCTCTGAATTTTAAGACTACCCACTTGCGCCACGTTTCGGGTCTGGGAGGTTGTAAATACGGGTATTGCCAGTCCCAGGATTCCGAGCAAAACGAGCAGCGCGCCAAGCCACGTTATCGGTTTCATCAGCGTCGTTCCTCAGCGCGCGGGTGGTCTGCCGCGACTCGCGACACAGAATCAGGCGGAATCAAACCCCAATGGCGCGGGTGGTTGGCGGAAAGGTTAATCACTTATTCCGTTCGCCGTCCAGCGCTGCTGCCGGAAACCGTGATGCTGAGCCGCTGGAAGATGCGGAATGATTTCGTGTCTTATCTCTTCATGGTCTGCACGAGCCGGCGTTATGCCACGTCGCTAAAGCACTGACAGGCGGGATTGACGGCAAGAAGATGGAGGCAGTGCAGTAGAGCTGGCGAAAGGCGAGCTATCCACAGGAGAGCTTAACCGTCCGGCTTCGAGTGATCTCCGGAAGGGCGGGTATTTGGCGCATTTTGGTTCTTTGCAGAACATCGACATAGGCTGAGTCTTCTGTGGGTAACATTTCGGTTGCCTTTAAGGGCTCAGGTACGATAAAAATTGCTTTGTTTGGTGGGCTAATTTCGACGGCCCAAAGGGGATTCTAAGGTTCGGAACGTTCTCGTGATCCAACGCGGAGCCACCGGATTTTTCGCACGGACGCCCCTCAGCCAACTTCAAAAGGCTTGTGGTTATGTCGGGTGAGATCGGGCTGGAATCCGGAGCCTATATCAGCTTCGCTGGGGCTGGAAAGATCCCGTGCCTGAACGCCCCAATTGAACGAATAGCCGTAGCCCTGCCCGCGCGCGCCGCGGTGCCGGAGTGGCCGCGCCAGCCGAGCAGACGATGGCGTTTAAGTGTGGCGCGGCCCCCGCTTAGGGTTCTTTTCAGCCATAAGGATTCCGCCAATCTGGTAGGCGATTCCCGACCGAGAGTCACCGAGCACCTGGCCCAACGCGAGGGGTGGATCAACCAGGTGATTCGACGAGCGCGCGTGTCGCCTGGCGAGTAGGCCAGGTCAGTTCCGAGTGAATCGAACTACTGCCAAACCTTCTACTCTGGTCGACCTGCTTCGCGGTCGGGCGCTTCAGCAGCCGGATCAGCGGATCTATACGTACCTGATCGACGGAGAGACAGAAGGGGCGAATTTGACCCTTGCGGCCTTGGATGATCAAGCCCGCGCTATTGGTGCGTTGCTCCAAAGTTACAGAGCAGGCGGGGAGCGCGCTTTATTGCTCTATCCACCGGGTCTGGAATTCATCCCCGCCTTTTTTGGATGCATATATGCCGGGGTTATTGCTGTGCCCTTGCCATCGCCGAGTATGGCCCAGCCGCAGCGGACTCTCACGAGGCTTCGGGCCGTCATCGACGACGCTCAACCGGTGCTGGCGCTCACCACCTCATCGATCGTTTCCAAGCTCGAGCGTCTGTTCGCGCAAGTTCCAGAACTAAAGACGATGCGATGGTTGGCAACCGACAAGGTTGCCAACGGCGCGGCGCAGGACTGGCGAGACCTCGGGGTGCGCGGCGACACCCTGGCTTTGCTCCAATACACATCGGGTTCCACGGCTTCGCCCAGGGGCGCGATGGTCAATCACCAGAACCTGCTCGAGAACTCGGCCCATATCAACGAAGCCTTCGAGATTACATCAAACACTGTTTCCGTGACGTGGCTGCCGGTGTTCCACGATATGGGACTCACCAATGGAATTATCCAACCGCTGTATGGAGGACGTGGCTGCGTTCTGATGGCCCCACAGTCCTTTCTTCAGCGGCCGGTGCGATGGCTTCAGGCTGTTTCGCACTACCGGGCCGCTATCAGTGGAGGCCCCAATTTCGCCTATGAAATGTGCGCTCGCAAGATTACGCCGGAGCAACGCGAGGCGCTCGACCTCAGCAATTGGACCGTAGCTTACAACGGTGCAGAGCCGATCCGTGCGGACACCCTGAAACGATTTGCCGCGACCTTTGCATCCTGCGGCTTCCGTCCCAACTTTTTCTATCCGTGTTACGGACTCGCCGAAGCCACTCTGATCGTTTCGGGCGGGCTTGTGAAAGATGAGCCCGTCCTGTGCACGGCCGAGGTGGCGGCGCTTGAAAGCACCGGCGTCGTCACGACCACCGACCGGCAGTTGAACGCCCGCACACTGGTTGGATCTGGCCACGCGATGCCGGACACCAGAATCGTTATCGTGAATCCTCAATCGTTAATCGCCTGTGCACATGACCAGGTGGGGGAAATCTGGATATCGGCGCCGAACGTGACCCAGGGTTATTGGAACCGGCCTGAGGAAACGGCCATCACCTTCCACGCCTACCTGGCAGATACTGGCGAGGGACCGTTTCTCCGCACGGGGGATTTGGGATTCCTGAGAGAGGGCGAGCTATTTGTTACCGGCCGGCTGAAGGACCTGATCATCATCGGTGGCCGCAATCTTTATCCCCAGGATATTGAACTGACCGTGGAGCAAAGCAGTGCGGCAGTGCGGCCGGGATGCTGTATAGCGTTCTCGGTCGATGTCGGCAACGAGGAACGACTGAACATTGCAGCCGAAGTGGAGCGCCGCTACCAACCTGAACAGCACTATCTGAACGGTGACTCGCGAAATCATTCACGCCGGAGCCGCTCGAACGGGCGGCCTGCGGCGGAACTCGACGCGGTGGTCCGGGCCATTCGACGAGCGGTGGCCGAAGAGCATGACGTGCGGGTGCACGAGGTCGTGCTCCTCAGGGCTGGAAGCATTCCGAAAACTCCCAGCGGCAAGGTTCAACGCCGTGTTTGTGAGGCCAGGTTTCGGGACGCGACACTGGAACGCAGCGCGAAGAATGACTAATGTCCGGAAATCGAAGTAGCGGCGCTTTGCGGCATTACATGGAGCGCAACGAACAACGCGAGAATGGGAATTCCGCTCCCGGCGCGGAAGCGATCCAGGCTTGGCTGGTAGCCAGGCTTTCCGAGCTTCTGGAAATCGAAGCTCAAGAGATCGACGTCGAGGAACCATTCGCCAGCTACGGACTGGGATCGACAGAGTTGGTGGGGCTTTCCGGTGAACTCTCGGAATGGCTCGGGCGACAACTTCCTGCGGAGCTGGCATACGAGTGCCCGACTATCGCAGCTCTCGCCAGCCGTTTGGCAGATTCATCCAGGCCGTTGCAGTTACCCGCCGAGGCGAGCCGCGAGGCGAATGCCGAGGCGATCGCTGTAATTGGAATCGGCTGCCGCTTTCCAGGCGCAAAGGATCCGCGAGCTTTCTGGACGCTACTTCACGACGGGGTGGATGCAATCGGGGAAGTTCCGGCAGAACGCTTCAACGTCAACGACTTTTTCGATCCCGATCCGGCGGCCCCCGGGAAAATGGTCACGCGCTGGGGTGGGTTCATTGAGCAGGTGGATCAGTTCGATGCACCGTTCTTTGGTATCTCGCCGCGAGAAGCTGCGCGCATGGACCCGCAGCAGCGACTGTTGCTGGAGGTGGCTTGGGAAGCGCTGGAAGATGCCGGACAGACGCGTGAACGGCTGGCCGGCACGCCCACCGGTGTTTTTATCGGCATCTCGAACAACGACTACGGCCGGATTCAATTTAACGATCTGGATCGTATTGACGCGTATGCCGGCACCGGCAATGCCCTGAGTATCGCAGCAAACCGTATTTCCTACGTATTTGATTTCCGAGGACCGAGTATTGCAATTGACACCGCCTGTTCATCATCGCTGGTTGCCGTCCACCAGGCTTGCAGCAGCCTGAGAAGCGGAGAGTCCGCGCTGGCACTAGCCGGCGGCGTGAACCTGATCCTGTCGCCTGCGATCACGATCAATTTCAGCAAGGCCGGGGCGATGGCTCCAGACGGACGCTGCAAAGCTTTCGATGCGCGAGCCGATGGTTACGTTCGGAGCGAGGGCGCCGGGATCGTCGTCCTCAAACCGCTGACCAAAGCCTTGGCCGACGGCGATCCGATTTATGCCGTCATTCGCGGTAGTGCGGTAAATCAGGACGGACGAAGCAACGGACTGATGGCGCCGAATCCTCGGGCACAGGAAGCCGTCCTGCGAGAAGCCTATCGGCGCGCCGCGGTTTCGCCCGGTGATGTTCAATACGTCGAGGCCCATGGGACAGGCACGCTGTTAGGCGACCCGATCGAGGCGAAGGCTTTGGGCGCGGTGCTCGCTCTAAATCGTTCTCCCCGGCGCCCCTGCCTGCTTGGTTCCGTAAAAACGAATCTTGGTCACCTCGAGGCCGCGGCTGGTATCGCTGGACTAATCAAGGTGGCGCTGGCGCTTCATCATCGAGAGATTCCGCCGAGCCTGCATTTCGAGGCACCTAACCCGCACATCCCTTTTGATCAGCTCCCGCTGCGAGTGCCGACGACTCTGGAGCCATGGCCTGCGGAGCCGGCCCCGGCATTGGCCGGGGTGAGTTCATTCGGTTTTGGCGGAACCAACGCCCATGTGGTTTTGCAAGAGGCTCCCCAGTCGGATTCGGAAATACAAAATGCAGAATGCGGGACGGAACATCCGCAATCTGACATTCGCAATACCAATTCCACATACTTGCTACCACTGTCGGCCCGTAGCCCAGAGGCTCTACGATCGCTTGCGCGAGATTACCAAGATTTAGTCACGCGCGCCGAGTCCAGGGCTGCCCTGCACGACATCTGTTATAGCGCCAGTGTGCGGCGCAGCCACCACGAGGACCGTCTGGCCGTGACCGGCAATTCGGCGGCGCAAGTGGCTGAGGCGCTTGAAGCGTTCTTGTGCGGAGAGGTTCGTCCGGGGTCGTCCTCCGGCCACAAGCTTTCCGATCGCCGCAGAAAACTAGTCTTTGTGTTTCCCGGCCAGGGTTCGCAATGGTTTGGGATGGGACGAACGCTCTTGAAGCAGGAAGCGGTCTTTCGCGAAGCCGTGGAACGCTGCGACCGCGCGATGCGGCCTTACGGAGACTGGTCCTTGCTGGCGGAACTCACCGCCACCGATGCGGCGCACTCCCGCCTGGACGAAGTCGACGTGCTGCAGCCAGCCCTGTTTGCGATTCAGGTTGCCCTCACGACCCTGTGGCGTTCCTGGGGTATCGAGCCGCACGCGGTAGTGGGCCACAGCATGGGTGAAATCGCGGCAGTTCATATCGCCGGCGCGCTAAGCCTCGAGGACGCGGCACGGGTGATCTGCAACCGCAGCCGCCTGGTGAAGCCTACGATCGGGCGGGGCGCGATGGCTGCGGTCGAACTGTCCATCGCTGAAGCTCAGCGAGCCCTCGCCGGCTATGAAGATCGGGTATCGATCGCTGCCAGCAACGGTGTCAAATCGACGGTTTTGTCGGGAGATCCCGGAGCGCTGGAAGCAATCGCGAGGCGATTACAGCGTCACGACATCTTCTGCCGAATGATCAAAGTCGACTTTGCCGCTCACAGTCCACAGATGGAGCCGCTGTGCGCTGAATTGGAGCGCGCATTGGAAGGACTACAGCCCCAACTCGCATCGGTGCCGATATACTCGACTGTTACCGGCCAGGTTGCCGGCGGATCGAGCTTTGACCCGTCTTATTGGGCCAGGAACCTCAGAGAGCCGGTGCTGTTTTCAACTGCGGTTCAGAATTTGCTGAAAGATGGACATGACAGTTTTCTGGAGCTCAGTTCGCATCCAATTCTACTCAGTAGTATTCAGCAGGAAATTAGTCATGCCGGGATAGAAGGCGCGGTAATCCCGTCGCTAAGGCGTGATGAAGAGGAAGGCAAAGTACTAGCCGGTTCGCTGGGTGCCCTTTACACGTTGGGATATCCAATCGAGTGGGGCCGTATCTATCCTGAGGGCGGCCGATCCGTTCAGCTTCCGTACTACCCGTGGCAGCGGGAGCGTTGTTGGATGGACACGCCAGCGGGCGATATCGGTAATCGATCGCAGTACGTCTCGAGCTATGGGGCGGGGAAGCACTCGCTTCTGGGCCGGCATTTTAAATCGGCGCAAACGGAAACCCACTTCTGGGAGAGCGCTCTGGACCGGAGCGCGCAGTCCTACCTGGATGACCATCGCGTCGAAGGAGTCGCGGTACTCCCCGCCGCGCTCTACGTCGAGATGGCTTTGGTTGCCGCGGCTGGGGCGTTCCCGTCGCAGCCCTTTGTCCTGAAGGATGTGGAATTTCGGAAAGCGCTCTTCATCCCCGATGGCGAAACCCGGACGATCCAGGTGATCCTCTCTCCGGGTGCGGATGGAACAGCGTCCGCTCATATCTACAGTTGCCCGTACGATGGAGAGCAACTCAACCGATCGTGGACACTGCATGCGACGGGAAAGATTTGTCCTGAGCCAGGCCCTGTCATCGCTCCGGTGGTCGAATGGGAAGCGCCCGCTCAAGTCCAGGCTCGATGCTCAGAGCAGATCTCCGGACAAGACTACTATTTGAGGCTGCGCGAAAGTGGTGTCGATTATGGCCCCTCTTTCCAGAGCATCACTCGGCTGTGGCGATGCAACGGTGAAATGCTGGCCCAGGTGGAAACTCCGGATGGACAGTATGGAGACACCAGCGCCGTCCAATTTCATCCTGCGATTATGGATGCTCTCTTCCAGACCCTTGGGGCGGGCGTAGCTGCTCAAGCGACAGGAAACGACGAGCGGGGCATCTACATGCCCACTCATATAGATGAGATTCGGATCCACGGTGGCCAGAGTTTGCATCTATGGAGTCACGCCCATTTGCAAGAACGCGACGCCGACAGCATCAAGGGAGACGTGCGGCTCCTGGACGAGACCGGGCAGGTAACGATCGAGATCCTAGGGCTACGCTTCCAATCTTTGACAGGTACGGCTCGGGAGAAGCTGGACGACTGGCTCTACGAATTCCAATGGCAGCTCAAGGAGCGCCCGACCGAACAGCCGGCCCCGCAACGGTCCGCGCCAGCCAGCCCGGGCAACTGGCTTATCTTTGCCGACAGCAGCGGCGTCGGAGAAACCCTTGGAGCACTGATCAAGGCACAAGGAGACGGCAGCATCCTAGTCACGCGCGGCGAATCGTACGAGCGCACGGACAGCGAGCATTTTCGCATCAATGCCGAACGACCGGAGGACATCCGACAGCTCCTGGAGGCGGTGTTGAGGTCCGATCAGCCAATCTGCCGGGCGGTTGTCCATCTCTGGAGTCTTGATGCTGGTCGTCCAGAGGAGACTACCGTCGCTTCGCTGAAGACAGCTCAGACGCTCGGCTGTAGCAGTGTCTTAGAGTTGGTCCAGGAGTTAGCTCGGGTCGAACGGGATCACTTACCGCGCCTGTGGATGGTCACGCGGAGTGCTCAGCCGGCCGGGGAAGAGGTCTTGCCCCTGGACATAGCCCAGGCGCCTCTTTGGGGACTGGGTCGCGTTATCGCTCAGGAGCACCCCCTGTTCTGGGGAGGATTGATGGACTTGGAACTCAGGTCTTCGGCTCCCGAGGACGCCGCTCATCAGTTGTGGAAAGAAATCTCTACTCCAGATGGAGAAGATCAGCTTGCGTTCCGGCAAGGTCGGCGATACGCAGGCCGTTTGATCCGCAAACCTCGTTCCGCCACGCAGGAAGCTCCCCTTAGCTGGCGCACTGACGGCAGCTATCTGATCACAGGTGGACTGGGAGACCTCGGACTTTCTGTCGCCCGCTGGATGGTAGAGCAAGGGGCTCGGCGATTGATCCTGTTAGGACGCACGAAGCTCCCGCCACGCGCGCACTGGAACTCGGCAGAAGCAGGAAGCCGGCTAGCCCACCAGATTGACGCGATTCGACAGATGGAAGCCCTGGGAGCGTGCGTGCATCTGGCCGCCGTGGATGTGGCAGATGAAGGACAGCTAAGCGCCTTTCTGGATGAGTTTCGAGCTGAGGGGTGGCCACCGATCCGAGGTGTGGTGCACGCAGCGGGAGTACTGCGGGACGGACTGCTGGTGCAACTCGATGCCGCGGCACTGAATTCGGTTTTGCGGCCCAAGATGATAGGCAGCTGGCTGCTACATCGCCTGCTTGAAAACGTTCCCCTCGACTTCTTTGTACTTTTCTCTTCCGCGGGCTCCGTTCTGGGTCAGCCTGGCCAGGGAAACTATGCTGCTGCCAATGCCTTCCTGGATGCCCTGGCTCACCACCGAAGAGCCCAAGGTCAGCCGGCCCTGAGCATCAATTGGGGAGCCTGGAGCGGCCTGGGCTTCGCGGATACGCCAGGAGGAAAACGCCTAGCCGCACGCCTCGCGTTCCTGGGAATCAAGAGCATCGCACCCGGGCAAGCGCTGGAAGTCCTGGAACGGCTACTTCGGCAAGGCGCCACCCAGGTCGCGGCGGTGCCAGTTGATTGGGGGCGGTATCGCCAGTTTTATCCGGCGGGCACTGAATCGCCACTGCTCTCGGAACTTGCACGCGAGGAAGCCGACAACTCACCGCAAGCGGATCTTCCCGGCGAAAAGAGAAGTGCGCTCCTTGCCGCAGAACCAGCGGAGCGCCGCCAGTTACTGCAGTCCTACCTGACCGAGCTGGTGGCTCGTGTGCTTGGGCTGTCCGCATCCAAGCTGGACGTACAGCAACCGCTCAGCAACCTGGGATTGGATTCCTTGATGGCGGTCGAATTGAAAAACCGGATCGCGGTTGACCTGGGGGTGAACGTGCCGATGGTGACATTTCTCTCGGGACCTAGTGTTGAGCAGGCTACACCGCAACTGCTTCAGCTGCTTACCTCTGAGCTTCCCGGCTCATCAGTGCCTCTTGCCTCGGCAAATGGTCACTCCCAAGGGCAGCGAGGAAACGGCGGCATCGATGAACACGTGCTGGAGAATCTCGACCAGTATTCGGATGAGGAAGTGAATTCGCTGCTCACTGATCTATTGGCTAAAGAGGAAGCCAGTGAAAAGTGAATAGTAGCACTTCCCAGCGAATCGCCGATCTTTCATCGGGCGAAAAGCGCGCGCTCCTTGCCCAGCTTCTTCGCAAGCAGGCTAGCGACTCCAAATTAATTTATCCGCTCTCCTATAATCAGCAGGGGATATGGTTTCTCTACCAACTCGCCCCCGAGAGTTCGGTTTACAATGTCAATTTTGCGGCGCGCATCCCGTCCGACTTAAACGTTCCGGCACTGCGACGCGCATTGCAGAGATTGGTCGATCGCCATGCTTCGCTGCGCACTACTTTCCCCGCACACTCCGGCAAACCGGTCCAGCAGGTCCACGAACACCTAGCGGTTCACTTCGACGAAGTGGACGGCTCTATGTGGGGCGGCGACGAACTGAAGGCCCGACTGCTCGAGGAGGCGTATCGTCCGTTCGATCTGGAGCGAGGTCCTCTGCTACGAGTGATCCTGTTCACTCGATCGGAACGAGAGCACATTCTTCTGCTGGTCGTGCATCATATCGTCGTCGACTTTTGGTCGCTCGCGATCCTTCTCGACGAACTCGGCATACTGTACCCAGCCGAAAGCGCCGGTGTGAAAGCGCCTCTGCCTCCTCTTGATTTACAATATACGGACTACGTCAGTTGGCAGGCCGAGATGTTGGCAAGCGCGGAAGGAGAGCGCCTGTGGGCGTACTGGCAGGCGCAACTTGCCGGGGATCTGCCGGTACTTCAACTCAGAACTGATCGGCCCCGGCCCGCCATTCCGACCTATCGGGGGGCATCGCACGAATTCACGCTAAACGCGGAAGTGAGCTCCGAACTCAAGGCGCTGGCCAAGGCTCATGGAGCGACGTTGTACATGGTGCTTCTGGCTGTGTTCCAAGTAGTGCTTTCTTACCATACCGGCCAGGAAGACCTATTGGTGGGATCGCCCATGATGGGCAGGAGCCGAGCCGAGTTCGAAGGCATCGTCGGCCTCTTTACAAACCCGGTCGTCTTAAGGGCGAATCTCTCCGGGAACCCGACGTTCCGAGCGTTTCTTGACCAAGTTCGCCACACGGTGCTGTCTGCTCTCGACCATCAGGATTACCCCACCGTTCTATTGGTTGAGCGCCTGCGGCCGCCCCGCGATCTCAGCCGCCCCCCGCTGTGCCAGGTGATGTTCGTGTTGGACAAGCCCCACCGCATCGCGCAGCAAGGCGCACCCGCATTTGTGGCGGCCGAAACCGGGCTGCGCATGAATCCTGGGGGGCTCGTTCTGGAGTCGGTGCCGCTGGAACGCCGCGCCGCCGCTCTCGATCTCGTGTTGTTGATAATTGAGACCCAAGAATCGCTCGCCGCTTCAATGCGCTACAATACAGATCTGTTTGATCCGGCCACCATCGCCCGAGTGTCAGAACACTTTGAGATACTTCTGCGACATGTCGCTAAACAGCCCGCTGCTAGGTTGAGCGCACTAAAAGAACTACTCGCCGAAAGGGACAGGCAGGAACGTGTCCGCGCTGCAAAACGGCACCGAGAACTTAATATTCAGAAGTTACAGCAGGTCAAGCGCAAAGCTCTTAGCGCATCGGACCTGAGTGAAAACGGCGTTCGGGGGGGGCCGAAGTACACGAATGCAAACGACCGTTATTGAAGGGGTCCGGCTTTCACCGCAGCAAAGGCATCTGTGGTCATTGCACCACGGCGGCAGCGACGAGCTACCGTATCGTGCGCAATGCGCCGTTCTCATCGAGGGGAGTCTCGACCTGCAGGTTCTAAGGGCTGCCCTGCGAGACGTGTCCAATCGATACGAGATCCTCCGAACCACCTTTCGTTGTCCCCGCGGAATGACAATTCCTCTCCAATGGGTGAACGCGGAAGGTGCACCCTCGATAGAAGTATACAATCTGACCACGTGTGACCCTTTACGCCAAGAGGCGGAAATTGAGGCGCTGTTTCAGGAAGTGGGCCGAGTTCCATTCGACCTTGCGAACGGACCGGTCCTGCGCGTCTACTTGTTGGCCTTGGCGGCCGACCGGCACATGTTGCTCGTTAACGCCCCGGCGCTATGTGCGGATGCGGCATCACTCAGGGTGTTGGTGCGCGAGATCAGCGGCCGCTATTCAACTTTCGTACGCGGGCAAGAACCATCAGGCAACCCGCCTCAATATGCCGATCTCGCCGAGTGGGCAAATGATCTGTTGGAATCGGACGAAACACAGGAAGGCAAGAAGTACTGGCGCGAACTGGAAGCTTCAGCTTCCCGCCCTCCAACGCTTCCCTTCGAAAAGCAACCTTCCGCAGGAGCGGCATTCGAGCCCCGACTTCTCGCGTCGCCGATCAATTCTGAGTTGACCGCGAAGATTACAAAGCTCGGGGCCAAATACGACTCTTCGGCCGACGCGTTTTTCCTGGCTTGTTGGCAAGTCCTGCTCTGGCGTCTAACCGGCCAATCAGACTTTGTGGTCGGCTTGGCGTCCGATGGACGTACCTACGAAGGGCTGCAGGAAGCGTTGGGCCTGTTCGCAAAGACCCTGCCTGTTCAGTGCCGGCTCGAAAAGAAGCTGCGGTTCAGTGAAGTTCTGGAACGAACTAATGAATCTGTGCGTGAAGCCGTTGAATGCCAGGAGTATTTCAGCTTTGAAGAACTGCCTCGATTGAATGCGGAAACGGAGCCATGCCGCTATTTTCCGCTGGCGTTTGAATTCCAGGATGCGCAGCCGACCTATATCGAGGGCGGCCCGATATTTGTTCCTCAAAAGCAATACAGCTGTTTTGACCGGTTTAAGTTGAAGCTTGCCTGCGTGCGGCAAGGGAGTCTGGTCGCCGCGGAGTTTCATTACGATTCCAGTGTGTTCTGCGGCGAAGATGTCAATCGTCTCGCACAAGAGTTTGAGACTGTGATCGAGAGCGTCTGCGCAAATCCGGAGTCGCCGATCACCGCTCTCGACATCGTGAGCCCCGATGAGCGCCGCCAGTTGCTGATCGAGTTCAACGATACGCGGACCGACTACCCGCAAAGCAGGTGTATTCACGAACTGTTCGCGGAACGAGCCCGGCACGTACCGGACAATGTCGCGGTCGCTTTTGAGAACTCCCGCTTGACCTACGCGCAGCTCGAGGCTCGCGCCAATCAACTCGCTTATCATCTGCAAGGTCTCGGGGTCGGACCGGACGTTCCGGTCGCCATCTGCATGGAACGTTCGCTGGATTTGGTGGTCGGCATCCTTGGCATTCTTAAGGCTGGCGGAGCTTATGTGCCGTTGGATCCGGAGTATCCCCGCGAGCGCCTTGCCTACGTGATAGAGGATGTTCATGCGCCGGTGCTGCTGACGCAGCAAAGTCTGCAGGACATAATACCGGCGCGTGGAGTCGAGGTGGTATGCGTAGACTCGGACTGGGAAACGATCGCGAGGCATCGTGAAGACGCCGCACCACTTAATGCCAGCGCCAGAAACCTCGCATATGTGATTTACACTTCAGGCTCGACCGGACAGCCAAAGGGCGTGATGGTCGAGCACTGCGGACTGATTAATGCTGTCAACTGGATAAGCAAGACCCTGGAGCTGTCATCCAGCGATCGCTGTATTTTGAAGACGCCCATCACCTTCGATGCCGCTGGGCGTGAATTGTTCCCGACGCTGTTGGCGGGAGGAACTCTGATAATTGCTGAACCGGGCGGTCATCGTAATGCCCAATATTTGGCAGCCACCCTCTGCCAGGAGCGGATCTCAATCCTTCACTGCGTACCATCGCTTCTCCGGCTTCTGGTCGAGGAGCCTGCGTTTGACGAAAGCCTCGCCCTGCGCGCTGTCATGTGCGGCGGTGAAGCCTTGGCGCCCCAGATTGTCGGGCGGTTCCAGAGCCGCTGCGAGGCCAAGCTGTATAACGTGTACGGCCCGACTGAGGCGATTATCGACTCGACATATTGGCCGTGCGAAGAGCGTAATGCTCATTCGGCAATTCCTATTGGACGACCTATACCGAACGCTCGCGTCTATGTTTTAGACGGCCTGCTGCGTCCTCTTCCTATCGGCGTCGCCGGCAGCTTGTACATAGGCGGCGTAGGTCTGGCGCGAGGCTATGTTGGGCGCCCCGATTTAACCGGTGAGAAGTTTATTCCGGACCCCTTCAGCGGCGAGCCCGGGGCGCGTCTGTACAACACGGGGGACCTCGCGCGCTATCTACCCGACGGGAACATCGAGTTTGTCGGCCGTAGCGACGACCAAGTCAAGATCCGCGGGTTCCGCATCGAACTTGGGGAAATCGAGGCAACGCTCGGACAACACCCGGCCGTGCGGCAGTCTATCGTCCTCGTTCAGGAAGAAGGGTCCGGAGAGAAGCGCTTGGTGGCCTATGTGGCCAGCGAGGCAGCGGGACGTCCCAGCGCCAACGAGCTGCGCGGATTTCTCAAGGACAAGCTGCCTGAGCACATGGTGCCTGCGGCCTTTGTGATGCTAGATGACTTCCCGTTGACCGCCAGCGGGAAGGTAGACCGCCGCGCACTGCCGATGCCCGACGGGCGGCGCCCCGAACTGGACCAGGCATTTGTGGCATGCCGCACGCCCACGGAAGAGTTGCTCGCCGAGATCTGGAGCCAGGTGCTGGGCGTCAAACGAGCAGGGATCTACGACAACTTTTTTCAGCTGGGTGGGCACTCGCTGTTGGCTACCCAGGTCGTGTCGCGAATTCGCGAAGCCTTCCAGGTGGAGATACCACTGCGCAGCATGTTCGAAACCCCCACCGTTGCCGGTTTGGCTGAAAACATTGACTTAAGCCGCGGGACGGGACTGCAGGCGCCGCCGATTGTGCCTGTTCCGCGAAAGGGGGAACTGCCTCTTTCCTTTGCTCAACAGCGACTGTGGTTTATCGATCAGCTTGAACCGGGCAACTCGGTCTATAATTTTCCCGCCGCCGTCCGGCTCAAGGGACCACTCAACATGCTGGCGCTGAGGCAGAGTCTGAACGAAATCGTGAAGCGCCATGAAGCCTTACGGACGACCTTTTCCATTGTAGATGGTCGACCAGTTCAGGTCATCGCACCGTCCTTGACGTTGACGGTGCCGATAGTGGATTTGCGGGAGCTGCCTGAAACCGAGCGGGAGACCGAGGTCCAGCGGCTGGTGACGACCGAGGCGCAACGGCCCTTCGATTTGGCCGAAGGTCCGCTGGTACGGGCAACCCTGCTACGGCTGGGCGAGAACGAGCACGTCGGGCTTTTGACGATGCATCACATTGTTTCCGACGGTTGGTCTACGGGAATACTGATCCGAGAGATGGCCGTACTGTACGAAGGCTTTTGTTCTGGAACACCCACAACCTTGCCCGCGTTGCCCATACAGTATGCAGACTTTGCTCATTGGCAGCGGCAATGGTTGGAAGGTGAGGTTCTGGAAACCCAGCTTACGTATTGGAAAAAGCAACTAGGGGGCGCACCTCCCCTCGTGGAGTTGCCAACCGATCATCCTCGGCCAACGATTCAGACATTTCACGGCGCGCACCAATCCCTGCGCTTAGCGAAGAACATCGGCGCTGGACTGAAGACGCTCAGCCGGCAGCAGGGTGTTACCCTGTTCATGACTTTGCTCGCGGCGTTCGAGATTTTGCTTCACAGCTACACGAGTCAGGACGACATCATCGTAGGAACGCCAATCGCCAACCGTAACCGGCTTGAGCTCGAGGGGCTGATTGGATTCTTCGTCAACACGCTTGTTCTGCGCATCGACCTTTCAGGCGATCCCGATTTTCGGGAGCTCTTGCGCCGTGTGCGCGAAGTTTGTCTGGAGGCATATGCCCATCAGGACCTGCCTTTCGAAAGGCTCGTGGAGGAACTACACGTAACGCGCAATTTGAGCCGCAATCCGCTCTTCCAGGTGATGTTCGTGCTGCAGAATGCGCGGTTGGACACGTGGGAACTGTCAGGCTTGACCCTGAATCCGCTGGAGGTGGACAGCGGAACTACCCACTTCGACCTCACTCTCCATATTGCCGATACTGGGCATGAGTTGATCGCCACGCTGGCCTATAACACTGATCTTTTTGAGGCCGCCAGTATTGCCCGCATGCTCCGACATTACGAGACGGTGCTCGAGGCCGTTTGCGCATCTCCCGACGGGCGTCTGTCGGAACTGCCGATGTTAAGCGAGGCCGAGCGGCAACAACTTCTTGTGGACTGGAACGACGCCAGGGCAGACCACCTGAATGAGCTGTGTATTCATCAGCATTTTGAAGCGCAGGTGACGCGTACTCCCCAGGCGATAGCGGTGTGTTTCGAGGATGAGCAGCTTACCTACGACCAGCTCAATCAAAAGGCTAATCAACTTGCGCATCATTTGCGGGCGTTGGGAGTCCGACCGGAGGTTCCGGTCGGACTCTGTCTCAAGCACTCGTTGGATATGGTCGTCGGATTGCTGGGTATTCTAAAGGCGGGCGGCGTGTATGTGCCTCTGGATCCGGCGTATCCGAAGGAACGACTGGCCTTCATGCTGGAAGACGCCGAGGTGTCGGTATTATTGACACAGGAACCGTTGCTCGCGAGATTGCCCGAACACATGGCGAAGGTGGTCTGTCTGGATTCAGACTGGAAGGCCATCGCCCAAGAGAGCCGGGAGAACCCAATCTGCTCAACGATTCCTGCGAACCTCGCGTACGTCATCTATACCTCGGGTTCTACCGGTCAGCCAAAGGGAGTTCCGGTTTCGCATGATTCTATCGGAGAGCACTGTCTTAGTGTTCAAAAGTACTACGAGCTAGAGGCAAGCGATGGGGTGCTACAGTTTGCTTCTCTGAGCTTTGATTTATCATTGGAGCAAATCCTGCCTACCCTCATCGTTGGCGCCAGGCTGGTTATGATGGGTGCCGAGGTGTGGCATGCAACGGAGTTTCACAAGAAGGTTGCAGAATTCAAGCTTACTGTCCTCAACCTTTCAACCGGCTACTGGCAGGAACTGGCGCGAGCGTGGACAGACCTTTCGGATCTGGTCCCAAATATTCAGCCCAAGGTGTTCATCGTAGGCGGCGACACGATGTTGCCTGAGTTCTTTGAGCTCTGGCAGCGGACACCGATGCGGTCAATCCGTCTAATCAACGCCTACGGACCGACGGAGACCACCATAACGGCGACTGCCTTTGAAATCATTCCGCGGCCTCGCGAGAACTCTACTTTTCAGAGAATTCCCATCGGCCGTCCTATCGTTAACAGAGAGACCTACATTCTGAACAAGTATGGCAACCCGGTTCCGGTGGGAGTTGCCGGGGAACTGTATATTGGCGGCGCCTGCCTGGCTCGGGGTTATCTCAACCGGGCCGATTTGACCGCCGAGACATTTATTCCCAACCCCTTCAGCCGCGGGCCTGGAGCTCGACTGTACAAAACCGGGGATCTCGCCCGCTATCTTCCCGACGGAAACATCGAGTTTCTTGGTCGAATTGATGATCAGGTCAAGATCCGCGGGTTCCGTATCGAACTCAGGGAGATCGAAGCGACGCTTCGCCAACACCCGACTGTGCGCAATGCTATTGTCCTGGCCCAGGAAACCGCTCCCGGAGAGAGACAGCTCGTGGCCCATGTCGTCGCGCGGGGGGAACCTCCTCCATCGGCCAGGGAACTGCGTGACTTTCTGAAGCAAAAGCTTCCCGATTATATGGTACCTGCGGTCGTTGTGCCGCTCGATGCTTTGCCGTTGATGGCCAACGGGAAGGTAGACCGGAGTGTTCTCGCGAAGCCCGAACGAACACGACCCGAACGGGGAAGGAAGTTCGTGCCACCGCGAAATGCTTTGGAACTCCAGCTCAGTAATCTGTGGGGAGAAGTGTTGGGTATTCGGCCCATCGGCGTGACGGACAATTTCTTTGAGTTGGGGGGGCACTCCCTGGCAGCCGTTCGTTTGTTTGCGCTGATAGAAAAGAGACTCGGCAAGAAGATTCCATTAGCCACCGTATTCCAGGGAGCAACGGTGGAACATCTCGCGAATATTCTCCAGCAGAACGCCAGCGCCGTGCCACATTCATCTTTGGTTGCGATTCAGCCGGGTGGCAACAGACGGCCTCTGTTCCTGATACATCCGGCCGGTGGACACGTTTTCCCCTACGTTCATCTGGCAAATTGCTTGGGCCCGGATCAGCCCTGCTACGGCCTCCAAGCGAGAGGATTGGAAGAGGGACAGGAACCGCATAAGCGGATCGAAGAGATGGCCGCGTACTACATAAACGCGATACGGACCGTACAGGCTGAGGGTCCGTATCTCCTGGGAGGATGGTCCATGGGAGGAGTCGTGGCCTTCGAAATGGCGCAGCAGCTTCACGCGCAGGGGCAACGCGCAGCATTGTTGGTCTTGCTCGATACGCGGGTTCCTGCGAGCCACGAGGAATTTGCAGATGAAGATTTTGAGGTGACGTTGCTGGTCGATTTTGTCCGCTATTTCGGTCTTTCACTGGATCCTCACGACGCTCTCGCTCGCCTTCCGAAGCACGAGCTGCTGCAACGCGTGCTCGAGCACGCAAAAAGAGCCGGCTTGATGCCATCGGATATCGAAGTGTCACATGCTGAGCCGTTCATCGAGCTCTGCAAGGCTGACTTTCAAGCTACGCGAAACTACGAACTGCATCACTACCCGGGTCGAATCACGCTCTTTAAGGCCGGGCAGGAGCTTGAGGGAATCCCGTCTGACCCGACCTTGGGCTGGCGTGAGTGGGCTGCTGGCGGAGTGGATGTACATGTCGTTCCCGGCAATCACGCGACTATGGTTTACAAGCCTCACGTCGAAGTCTTGGCCGAGACGCTACGTGCTTGTCTCGATCAGGTGCAAGCGACTGAAGACTGCTTCGCCTACGGAGTCAGTCCATCGATCAGGTTGACGAAGGAGGCTAAATGAATAGGGACGATAAGGAAGACACGACAACCTACAAAGTCGTTGTAAATCATGAAGAGCAGTACTCTATCTGGCCAACCGAAAAGAAAAACCCCCTTGGTTGGATGGATGCAGGCAAGACCGGTTCTAAGACTGAATGCCTGGCTTATGTTAAAGAAGTGTGGACCGACATGAGGCCACTTAGCCTGAGAAGGAAAATGGAAGAGCGGGGAAAGCAGATCGTTTCATCAAAGCACTAACTTGCAAGATCCACTTGTACCGGCAGATTCCAATGAGTCGCTCAACAGCCGCTGCTGCGTTTGACCCCTGGATTTCATTCTGCAAGCCGCGCCGAGAGGCCCGTCTTCGTCTGTTTTGTTTTCCGTATGCGGGAGCCGGCGCTCTCATTTTTCGTACCTGGTCGGACGATTTGCCAGGAAATGTCGAGGTCTGCCCGGTTCAGCTTCCGGGGCGGGGAACTCGGCTGATGGAGCCTCCGTTTACTCAACTCCCGCCGCTCGTCGAGGCCCTGGCTGAAGCCTTGGTGCCACTCCTGGACAAACCATTTGCCTTCTTCGGCCACAGCCTCGGAGCATTGGTCAGCTTTGAGCTCGCCCGCCGGCTTCGTAGCCAGTATGGTGTGCATCCTGCCCGGCTATTTGTATCCGCTAGTCGTGCACCTCAAGTCCCTCATCGAGGCCCGCCGACCCATGCCTTGCCAGAGAAGGACTTTTTGGCAGAACTGCAGCGGCTGAACGGTACGCCCAGCGAGCTCCTGGAACACGAAGAATTAATGGAGATCATGCTGCCTCTCCTGCGAGCGGACTTTGGGGTGTACGAAACCTACGTGTACTCGACGGAGCCGCCTCTGAGTTGCCCGATCTCCGCGTTTGGCGGTCTTCAGGATCGCAGTGTGAACAACAGCGATCTTGAAGCCTGGCGTGCTCAAACCAGTGGTTCCTTCTCGCTGCGGATGTTCCCTGGCGACCATTTCTTTTTGAGGCAGCCCCCCTTCCTTCGGGTCCTCTCCCAGGAACTGCAATGAAGCCGGCGGGAGGGGCCACGTGAAGATCGTGCCCATCACCTCAACTGCTCCACCATGGAGTTTTCCACCGGCGCCGTTGATATTGGGCAGTAACGAGGTACATGTCTGGAGGGCTTCTCTGAACGAGCCTCCACCGCAGATAGATAGCTTCCTGCATACCCTTGGCGCAGATGAGCGAACGAGGGCTGAGCGGTTCCACTTTCAAAGAGACCGCGAGCACTTTATCATCGCGCACGGAATACTCAGGGCTATCCTCGGCCTCTACCTGAACAGAGCTCCGGAATCCCTTTCCTTCTGCTACAGTTCTCACGGAAAGCCCGCCGTGGCGAGCGAATCTGGCGGGAATGTGCTCCGCTTTAATATGTCCCACTCTCACGGTGTGGCGCTTTATGCAATTACTCGTGGTCGCGAGGTCGGTATCGATGTCGAATTTATCCGCTGCGACCTGGAAGCAGAGCAGATCGCCGAGCGATTTTTCTCGCGACGTGAGATCGCGACGCTGCGGGCGCTTCCGCTCAAACTTCGAAAATACGCATTCTTTCTCTGTTGGACCCGTAAGGAAGCCTACATCAAGGCTAGGGGCGAAGGACTTTCACGACCTTTGGACCAGTTCGAGGTGTCGCTGATTCCCGGAGAACCTGCAGCGTTGTTGAGCACCCAGCCAGATCCGGGCGAAGCCCTTCTCTGGTCCCTACAAGATTTGACCCTCGGCTGTGGCTATGTGGCTGCTCTTGCAGCTCAAGGACGAGGCTGGACGCTTTCCCGTTGGCAGTGGCCGCACTCCGAGATTAAGCGTTGCGTTAATCACGCTGCGGTTAGCTAAACAGCCTCTTTGCATCGCCGGCCTCAAGGGCATAGGATCAGATCACCTCGTCCGAGAGTTCGCTTCCATCTCCATACTCTACTCTGCCCGAGGAAGAGCTGCTGCCAGCACGTGATAGGCGCGCCTGGAGGTGTTCGCACCTAAGAAGGCTTTAGATGCATGAAGACGTGAAGCTAGCGAGTTGTTATTGGTTCTATTCAGAGGCCGCTAAGTTCCGACTCAGGACTTCATCGTTACGAAGGTGGATTCTGGCTCCTTCGTTGACCGTACTTGTAGCACTTTTAGTTCTATGCCCTGCCTATGGGACGGAGACCGCGCTGGCGCCGGGCACGGAGTCGAGTGCCGGTGACGCAACAGATACCTGGCTTGTTAAGCGCGGCTTGATTGGCCGCGGGATGATTAGCGAACAATCCGGCAGTGAGGTAATGACGCCGCCGCTCGGCATCGAGGTAGACGAAACGCTGCAAACAGCAAACCGTACCGGCGAGATCCTTAGCCGGGTCAAGGCGTGGAACGAGATGGTTGCAGACGACAGGGTGCATATCGAAATTACCACCCTATCGACTCATCAATTCGAAGTCGCCTTCTGGCTGTTTCCTAATCATCGTCAGGGCTGCACGATGTATCAATGGACGCTTTACGATCATGGTCGCGCACTGCAGAGCGCGTTCTGGCGCAACGACGCGACTGTCATGAGGCTGGCAGGGGCCGCAGACCTGCCACATGCGTTGTATCCGGACTCGGTTCCGTGGGTGGCGTTTCTACGTGTGCTCGACGCACCGCGCGACGGCGCCGAAGGTAAGCTTTACCAGCAGATCACACCTTACAGCTATGTCGGTCAGGAGGTCGTGGCCAAGGACACCGAGCAGATCACCGTGCCGGCCGGAACCTTCTCTGCTCTCAAGGTGACCGCACAAGTTGACATCGCGACAGTAATGCCTAACTGGCCGCACTTCATCCTGGACGTTATCAAGCCGGTAGTTCCCAAAAACACACTCTATTTTGAGGCAACGCCGCCCTACAGACTGCTCAGACAGAAAGGCACCACGTTTGTCGGCGGCCCTGAGGTCACCACGGAACTCATCCGCTTCTACATCGCAGGGGCGCACAGCCGGGAATAGCTGGACCGGCCGTGGCCGGCATCTACCCGCCTGCAGCCGCTGTGCAGAAGGGAGCATCGGTTTCCAAATGACAACTATCCGTAGTCAGACGGAGTCCTCTTCCGCTGTCACAGCCGTCCCTTGCCTGCCGCGCGCTTCGTCGCTTGCTATCTGACCGTCCCGCAAACGGATTAAACGGTGAGCCCGTTCCATGACTTGTGGATCATGGGTGGAAAAGATGAAGGTTGTCCCGGTAGCACGATTCAGACGTTCCATCACATCGAGCAGGGAGATAGCAGTGGCAGAATCCAGATTCGCCGTGGGCTCATCCGCCAGAATGAGCGCAGGCTCTGTAACCATAGCGCGAGCCACGGCTACCCGTTGTTGCTGCCCGCCGGACAACTCCGTTGGACGACGATCTTCAAGGCCGGCGAGGCCGATTTCCGAAAAGAGCTTTTCCACCCTTTCCCTGCGTTTGTGCGCCGGCATCCCCTGAAGAAGTAAGGTAAACTCAGCGTTTTCCAAAGCGGTAAGGACAGGCAGCAGGTTGTAGGTTTGGAACACAAAACCGATGCGCCGCAAACGTAGCTGCGCTAACTCGCCTGAAGATAAGCGCTGAAGGTTTTGCCCTGCCACCCATATCTCGCCCGCGTCTGCCCGGTCGAGTCCACCGATGATGTTGAGCAGAGTGGTTTTGCCGGACCCTGAGGGACCGGCAGTAGCCGCGAAATCCCCAGCAGCTATCCGCAGAAAGACGTTACGCAGAGCCGGAACCTCGATTGGTCCGGTGCGATAGGTCTTGCTTACGCCCTTCAGTTCCACCGCCCATTCGGCCATATCGCCCTCTGTTCTAAAGCACCTTCAATGCGTCCGGTAGCTCAGTTCGCGCTGCCTTGACTGCCGGATAAAAGGAAATGACTGTCGCCATCATAAATACAATGCTAACAGACCAAGCAATTCGACTCAGGCTTAAACGCGAGTAAAGAATCGGATCAAAAACAAGCGCGGGTGGAAGACCCGCCTTGAATATCCAGCGCAGATCCAAACCCGAGGTAGCGAAATAATGTTCTACGCTTAAACCCAACGCTAGCCCCAAAGCCAGGCTTATTGCCGTGAGGGCCAGAGATTCGCCTACGATCATCACTGCAAGCTGCCGAGGCTTAAGACCAAGAGCTTTACAAACGCCGAATTCATAACGGCGCTCAAGTACCCTCATGAGAATGGTGTTGAGAATTCCTAACCCAACCATGGCCAGCACTACACCGTTCATGATGTAGTTAAAGGCGTGATCCAGGACGAGAATTTGGGCAAGCATCGGGATCGATTCGCGCCAGGTCAGGACTTCCACCGGCTCGCCCGTCAACTGCTTACGCAAAGCCCTTGCTACCATCGATGAGTCACCTTCCTGTTGAAGCAGGATGGCTACCTGGGTCACCTGGCCGACGGGCACTCCCAGCAGGGCTTGAGCCGCGGGCAAGGGGAGCTGAATAATATTAGCGTCGACCGCTTGCAGCCCGGTGCGGAAGATACCACGCACCCGCAAAAGAGTGCTTTCCATCGCTTCCCCGGCGCCATGTTTGCTTTCATTGCTGGGCTGTCGCAGCGCTTGAGTCATGAGAACTGCTCTGGAACCTATCTTGACCTCAAGCTTGCGAGCCAAATCGGCACCAATGACAACGCCAGAAGGCTGGTCATTACTTAAATACGTTCCTTCAACTATCCGCTCTGGGATTAGCGATACCGCGGGCTCGTCCTGCGGGATCACGCCCGTGATTCTCACGCCGGAAGAATTGGCCGAGGTACTAAGCAGCCCGGTGGCTAGAAGCCTCGGACTAACCCCGCGCACCAGCTGTTTCATTTCCGGAGTTTGCAAAAACGCTTCGACCCTGGATACGACTTGGGCCGTAAGCAGCAGTTCGTCAGAGTTCGACTCTTGATACCCCTTTGCCTCTACCACTACATGTCCCGGGCCAAACCGTACACCGTCGGCAATCGTCTGCTCGTGGCCGCCATCGAGTAGACCCAGAGAGATCAGCAACAGCGCCAGACCCAAACCCAGCGCCAGTGCGGTCAGCAGGGTACCTCGGGGATTGCGCCAGAGATTGCGCCAGCTGATTTTCACCAGTAGCAGAACGCTTGTCACTGTTTAGACCTTACGAATTGCTTCTGTCGGCCGAAAATGAGCGGCTCGCCAGGCAGGATAGAGCGCGGACACTAGAGCCGTAACGGCCAGTCCGAGAGCCGCCTCACCATAGGCGGGAAAGTCCTGGCGTCCGTACCAGAGGTGACCCACCACCACGCCTGCTAAAGAGATTACCCCGCCGGTAGCGCCGCCCAAGTCCAGACCGTGCTCCTGCAAATACCAGAGGACCGGAATGCCAAGCACCCCTCCTACGATCAGGCTTGCAACTGCCAACCCGGCAGCCTCTGTCAGGATCAGAACAACCACCTGGACTGGGCGCATTCCCAGCGCCATCAGCATGCCCAGTTCACGCGTACGCTCAAACACCGCCATGAGCATGGTGTTCATGACGCCAATCACCGCCAACAAGAAGAAAATGAAGAAAAGAACAAAGGTGATGCCGTGATTAAATTGCACGTAATTGGCGAGTTCCGGCGCTAGCTCAGGCCATGCCATTGTCCGCACAGGAAGAGTTTTACTCAGTTGGACTTCGAGTGCCGCTGCCACAGTAGTAGCTGCCGTTATGTTATTCAGCTTGATACCAACCTCATGGACCCTTGCCGGCGCCAGATGCAGAAGGTCCTGCAGAGCGGGCAAAGACATGAGAACCAAGCCCCGGTCCACGGAATCAAGGCCGCTGTGAAAAATCCCTACGACCGTGTACACGTCATTGCCGATTGACCCGTCGGCTGCCTGCGTGAGCAGAACGATTTCTGAACCCACTCTGATGCCAATCGTGCTGGCGAGTTTGTCTCCTATGTCCACGCCCTTTGGCACCCGCGGTGTCAAATAGCTGCCTTTTGTTATCTGACTATTCAGAATCGTAACCTTAGGTTCCTGGTCGGGAAGCACTCCCATTAGCTCTACGCCCGCAGAGCGATGGGCCGCACTTAGCAAGCCATATCCGTAAACTCTGGGCGCCGCGGCAAAAACTCCGTGATCAGCAGTGATGGAGGCGAGCAGCGCACTGACCTCTGTCCCTTGCCTCCCACCCAGGGTCTTTTGAATGGAACGGCTGGGATAGTATCCGGGCGCATGCACCTGGATCTGTGACATGACCAGGCAAGTGCCGTTCTCGATCATCTGCCATCTCAAACCTGCCATAAGGCACGCAACAAACAGCAGCATGACATAGCCAAAAGCAATGGCGGCCATTGTGATGAAAGTACGCCGAGGGTTGCGCCACAGGTTGCGCCACGCAAGCTTTAGAAGCCGTCCATTCATCAATTCAGGCCGGGCAGCGAAAAGGTTCCCTGACTGATCGGTACATCGAACGCGATATCTCCGTACTCGATAGTCGTCTGCGCGCCAGACTTGTTTGCTGGCCGCATGACCAGGCGCGTTGGAATCACCCTGCCGCTCACGGTCTTGTACTCAGAAAAGGTAAGCTCGCGTACCAGCTTCCCGTCCTCGTCATAAAAACCCTGCCAAGTGGGCACCGCATCGGCGTGGCGAATCTGCAAGATAATCTTTCCCCACACCACAGCCGCTTCAGGTTTTGGCGTTAAAGTGTATTCATCTACCGCGACTCCGCCGCGCTTTCCTTCGAAAGAGGTGGTAATGGAGTAATCGCGCGTGAGGAAAGTCTCTTTCACGAGATCATCGATAGTGAAGTCGCTTCCCATCCACGAGGTCATTGCCATCGAAGGAGGAACCTTAACCGTGCGATTCGACTTTGGTAGATAATACCAGATGTCGCTGCCTACCTTTAGAATGGCAGTGCCTGCTTCATCTTGAGGACTGGTGATGCGGATAAGCGTCTTGTCTCCGAGCGACCAGATCTTCATCGAGATATCGCGTTGCCCGTCTTCATTAATAATTTGCATTTTGAGCGTCGCGATGCTGGATTTGCTGCTGAAAAGGCGAGCCACCCTTTCCACGGCCTCCCGCCCCCGTTGATCGTTTGCAGCATGAGACATGGGCGCAAAATTCAGCAACGCCAGCGCCAGCAATATGGCCGCGGTTCTTTTTTGCCAACGCGTAAAAATCATAGCTGCCCAACCCTGTGTTCGATTGCAAATTCGCTCTTGACTTCGACTGCTTCTTCCGCAAGTGGCGCTCCCATCGCTAGTCCCATCGGTATCCGGACCAGGAGGTTAAAGGCGGTTACCGCCAAAGACAGCGCGAAGAGATCGTCCTTACTGGCAAACCGGGCAAAGGCAAGGGTGACGACCAACTGAGTCGTCCCAATTCCTCCCGGTGAGATTGGCGAATTGCCGATCGCCACCATGAAGGGCGTCAATGCCAGGGTCTGTACCAGTGGGACCTGGATATGAAAGCTAACGAACTGCCCGTAGAGCGCAAAGCCCGCTGCCAGGACGATTAGAAACCTGATCGCGAAAAGCGTGATGTATTGCGACGGCCGGGCCATGCGGAAACTCGCCATCGAAGGCCGGTCGTAGAGCCATCTGAGCCAATTACCGACCGGAAGCCGCGACCCCCATAAAAGCCAGAACGAAGCGATGAGGCAGCCAACGCCAAGCACGCCTGCCAGATAATTGAGACCAAGGCGAATCGGCGACGTCGGCACGAAAGCGATCGCAAGGAGCGACAACGTCGCCAGCAGCATTGCGTCGACATAGCCTTGGAACATCAGGGTGCAGCCGCCCATTATCCAGGGTGCGTGCTTGCGGGCATGCAGAAAAAGCACAAATGCGCCGCTTGCGACATAGGAGTTCACCATTTGGAGAAAGTAGACCGCGGCCATGGTCGGGAGCAGTTCGAGCATTCCCGTCGGAGCGTGAAAAAAACTGAACAAGCAGGAATACAAGACCGTTTCGCCGATAAACCAGCATAAAAAGCCGCCCAGACTGGCGGTGACAAAAATCCAGAGCGTGGCGTGGCTGCCGGCGCCGACCACCTGCCTCCACGAGACTCCACGTGCCACGTAGCAAACGATTGCCACCGCTATCGCATAGGCCATGAGGTTTCGGACGATGGTCTTGCGCACCGGGCTCTCTCACTCAGATCCGATAGTGTACTCGCGGCGACCGCGCGATTCCACTTGTTTTCCTAGCTGTCGGGCAATCGGTTGCGAGAATAGTGTCGAGCTTTTGCAAGTTATCAATTCTCACCGCTGAGATTACGCGCGCCAAACGCCCAGCCCCTGAAATCATCCAGGTTGTTTGGTCCCTCACGCTGCAGTGACCATGAATGACTTGCGAACTCTCGTCCGAGCGACTAACGCTGTCCACGAACGCGCAGTTGTCCTCTGCCCTGGAAAGACCTTCAGACTATGACTGTCGGGGCGGCGCGCCCGACGAGTTCGCGACCGCCTTCTGCGATACGACCTCCTTTGGACCATGCCCGCGAAGGTGCTGCCGCTTAAATCCACCGGTTCGGGCCGCTCCTCGCCACAGCGCATACCGCCTGACTACGCGGCGCACGTCACTTCGGCTTTCACAAATCTGCGAAGCACCCGCCTTGAGGAGTTCCGGGCCCTCAGCCAAGGCGCCTCGTCCGCCACAGATGATCCTGAGGTCAGGCGAATCCAACCTGAGGTCACGCACCAATTCCGCCGCCGCCGGCGCGCAGTCGCTCATCGTGCACGAAAGAAAGACCAGGTCCGGAACGTAAAGCTTAACAAACTCCCGGATTTCTGACAGCGATTTGCTTTCATCCAAAAAGTTCGCGGCGACGCCACCGCGGCGCAGCAGTTCAAGCAACAACTGCAGACCGAACCTATGAACCTCGCCGGGCACGCATACCCCCAATATCCGAAGTCTGGAGGCCGTTCTGGGTTTGCTGAGTCTGTCGCCCAGCTCCTTGACGAGAGCCACCGTTGTATCGTTGATCAAGCGCTGATTTTCTTGGCTGATGTGACCTTCGAGACGTTCGTCGCCCGCCAGGCACACGGCTGGAATAAGCACGTTGTCGAAGGTCGGTTCCAGGCCGTGTTTATCGCAATAGCGGGTCGCTATATTGCGAGCGCCTGACACGTCGAGCTCTAGCAGGCTCCGATAATAATCGTCGAAGTCTTCCAGTGCGCCGTCTGCGCCGAGCAACACCGTAAGAAATCCCAGCGCGGGAATGTAATCACCCGCAACTTTCAGACACGCGGTCAAGGAGGTAGCTAACAACAATCCCGGTAGCCCCCACAGCCAGAACCAGAACATTGCCGAGACCAGCAATGCCAGTGGAGATAAACCGATTCCATGACCAATCAGGAAAGGCTCAACAAAATAACTCACGGCCTGGTCGACAATAATAAAACATCCCAACACCTCCAACGATCTGCTCCATCCCGAAAATACGGCAAATGCCACGAACGTCGGTAACAACGCCGCGACCGCGACGCCGATATAGGGAATGAACCGGAGTACGGCCGCAAACACACCCCACAGTGCCGGGTGTGGCAAGCCGAGCAGCCACATGGCTACCCCGATGGCTAGTCCGTATCCGATGTTGGTCAAGGAAAATAGCAACAGATAATGACCGACCGCATCAGTAGCGCTCGCAAGCCCCTGTGCGGAAAGTGTAATGCGGACGCGTGCAGCAAGGCGCACCAAACGATCGCGCAAATCTTTTCGCCCGTACAGCAGAAAAAAGAACAAGACGATAATAAATAAGGATCTGATCAAGCCCGAAAGTATTGGCAACGTCGGGCTTATAACGCGTGTGAAACCAGGCTCAGCGGAAGGGGCCTCGACAACCGTAGAACGAGTCGAACGCCTTGGCCGGCGAACCGGCTTTTGTAGCCGTTGCTCAACGTTTTTGACGCCATCTTCGATGCGCTGTAGCCAATCCGGCGTGCTTCCCCTGAGCGCGGTGATTTTGGCCGCTATATTGTCAGTGTAATCGGTGATCTGAACCGCCACCGAAGTTAGCTGGCTAGCGAGGAAATAGGTGAGTCCCGCAATAACCACTATCGACGTCACCACCACCACGGCTGAGGCCGCCAAACGTCCCACGAACCGCTCCAAGCGGCTGGCAATCGGGCTAAAGGTCACGGCCAGCAGGGACGCCACGGCGAGGGGGATCAATATATTCTTGGCAAAATAAAGAACGACCGTCGTTACAATCACCGCCAGGATCGGTTGCGCCGCACTGCCTGAGTCGGGGCCGTCGTACCGATCGGGGTCGATAGAGGAGGGGGGTGTCGAAAGTGTTTCCAAGCCAATGAGTGAAAAGGTCTTACGTACTGACCTCAGTTTGGGATGTCGAGTTTGGCGTTACTCAGGAGTCGCGTCCGATCGTTCATCGGAGCCTGGGAATGTGAACCCCGTTGATGGGGCCAATTAGACCAAACAACTGCAATAGCCATATCAATACGACTACGAATACGATGATATTGAGCAGGGCCTTCATCCCGCCTGCCATAGGAATATAGGTATTGATGAGCCACAGGATCAGGCCGACTACGACCAGGACCACGACGATGCCTACAAGGGTCATCGGTAAGCCTCCATAAGGTTAGGGCTAACAGAAGCCGCTATCTGTGAGCGCTCGAGAGCAAAAGTCCTCGCAGCGCGTAAAATAATCCGGATGATCATCGCGATCGCGCAGCGACGCTGGTTTTGTCGGCCGGTTGCCACGTAGCATCCGGATTGTATGACTCCATCGCACTGGCTATCTGATCAGTATTGGGACCAAGGTCCTTTTGATAGATCTGACCGTCCTGGTTAACGATGAAGGTCATCACCCCGGAGTTGCGATAGCTAACGGGATAGGCAACCAGCGCGAATCCGCGGGTCATCTTGCCATCGACGACGTAGTTGCTGGCGCCACCCGGCGCATTGGTTCCTTGACTGGTTAGTATCCGGTAAACATAGCCGTGGAAGGGGTGCGGCGAGGGGGCGCCGGTAGCGTGGTGGTGATAGCCCTCGGCGGCCGCCTCAGCGACCAGGGGACCGAGAGGACTTTCCGGCTGCGCTCCTGCCTGGACCTCCCAGTATAAGCCGTCCTGCGTCCCGGCGGTGCTGCGGAACTTCTGAGCGTATTGATGCTCCGACGCGCCATCGTGGAGCGTAGCGTAATAGTCTCGCTGAGCATCTGCGATTGCAGCGCAGACCTTGATCACATTCAGTTCATCAGCGCCGATCCGACGATATAAAATTTCCTGTTTGCCGTAGTCCGTGTCGAAGTACCATTGAGAGCCATTTTGCCGCAGCGGTATCGGAGTCGGCCAGTTGTCGGGGCCTATGTAAAGGAAGGTTCGTCCATCGGCCGCAGTGGCAAACTGATGCGACTCCCGATAATTAGTGGCAAAGGTATCCTGTTTGTTCCGGTCGGCGACTGGATCGCCGGAGGAAATCAGCTGCTTGCCCGAGGGACCTAGAATCGCCAGCATCGCCGCATCGTCGTGATTCTGTACGGCCGCGGCGAAAGCGTCGGTGGCCTCCGCAACCGAATTGAAGGTCTTCTGCCCGGGCGCTTGTGCCAGGACTGCGCGAGTGCTGCCAAGCTCAAGTACCAGGCTGACCGCCAAGACCCCTATAGCTAGCCATCCGATCGTGGTTCTTCGGTTTCGGTCTAATGGTTGGCGCATTGCGTTTCTCTGCCATCGGGGCTTAGTGGTCATGACCGTGTTCTCCACCGCCGCCGCCGCGATGTTCTCCACCGCCGCCACGATGTTCTCCGCCACCGCCGCGATGTTCTCCACCGCCACCGCCATAGCTGGTCCGGCCACGGGTGCTCGCGTCCCAGGCCTCGTGCGCCGGAGGATAGCCGCCGAATAAACCGGGCTGCGAATAGCCGCCATAGCCTCGGTAGACGTTGGTCGAGTAGTAGTTGCTCGGATAGCCACCTCCGTAGCTGGGGTAGCCACCTCCGTAGCCCTGGTAGTAGCCCGGACCTCCCCCTCCCCAGCCTCCGTCGAAACAACCTGTCATCAGAGTGGCGAGAAGCAGCGCTCCAAGGATCGTGACTTTCCGAATGCCGATGAATCCCGCTTTCATTGTGATTCACTCATGCCGGCGCGTTCTCGAGGTCTCATGATTGCGTGACTCGCGATCCCGACAAACCACACGGCCAGGCCGGCGATTCCAAAAGCCTGCCACCACGGGAGCCATCGATGGAGCAAAAAGATCGCGGCGCACAGAATGAATAGCGTGCCGCCGACCAGCGCGGCGATTAGCGTCAGGCGCGCTACCATCCTGGATATTTGCAGCTCCAGAGCCGCCTCGATGCGGGTTTGAAACATGTGGGCCTCGGACCGAACAATGCGCGCTAAATCGTCCACCGCCCGTTCGATCAAGGTCGGCCAATCCGCGTCGGTCGTGGTAGCTCCGTCAATCGGTGGGGGATCTTTCTCTGGCATCGTGTTCACTCGATTCGCTTGAGGAGCGTATCGAAAGCGCGAAGCCCAGCACCGCGGCGATCATGAGTGGGCCGGTCCCGCGATTGCTGACGATTGAGCCGATGAGAAAGCCCAGGGCGCCCGCCGCCAGAGAGGCGGCAACGGGGTGGCTCTCGACCAGGCGATCCGGGCGGAGCTCGTCTCCCGCGCGTTCGACCTTCGCATTGACCTCGGCCAAAGTGTCGTGCAGGTCCTGACGCGCCTCGTCCCGTTCATCCTGATTTTTGGCAATCTGTTCCTTCTGTTCTTCCGTTGCCATGTCTTTCACCAGCGGGGCCTGCGCTGTCCTGACGCAGGTTGTCGTTGCTGCCGCTCATAATTCCGGCGATCAGGCTGGTCGCGACACCGCTAAGCGCAATCCGGCCAACGATTGTGAGCATCGCCAGCCCGATACGCCGGTTAACTCCTCCACCCAGAACGAATCCCGCCATACCAGCGATCGCCAGAGCGGTGAGAGGTTCGTCCCTGACGTACTCGACCACATCCCGGTGCCGCGCCGCGCTATTGGCTGAAACTCCCACCAACGCCGCCCCCGCTCAGGATACGCGCCTGATGATCTGCGCCGCGACGTAACCGATCGCAAAGGCGGCGGCGATGGCTAGCCAAGGTTCACGGCGAACGAAGTTGCGAAGGTCGAAATCGAGCCCCTTTTCCTGAACGTATTGCTGCGCCGCTTCATAGCCGTCCTTAACTCTCTGGCTGGCGGCCTCCGCGGCTTGACGACCCTGATCCATTGCCTGGCGTACCGTAGAATTTGCTACATCTTCGAATGCCATCGTTATCACCTCAGCGGTCTGTGAGTCGTATTAGTTTTTATCTCGATTCCATCCAGCCGTACCCAAGCCGGACATTTCGTGGACTCAAGCCGAGGGCGGATTCCAATCTTGATTCCAGATGGTGTCCGTAGGCCCCTTATAGTACATCTAACGTAGATCGAGGCGCCATGCGGATTCGGTTATATGGAGAACCAAACGCCCCGAACATAAGATGAAGTCGGTTCGGCGAATCTGTTAGACTGATGCCCCATGGGCAACGTGCGAGCGTCAGAAATCCGGAGATTACGCGGGCTGAAGAACATCTCCTGGCTCTCCTCACGCCAGCTTAACAGGCTTGCCGAAGCGTTGAAGGTAAGCCACGTTAAAAAGCGCGGCGTCATCTTCGACAAGAGACGCTCCCCCGAAGCCGCCTACGTCTTGCTCTCGGGAGTCGCGCGCATCACCTGCCGCAATCGCAAGGGCGACCGCACGCTGGTGATTATGGTCGCTCCCGGCATGATTCCGGGCATTCCCCCGACGGTGTCCGGGATCAAATATGACTTCCGCTGCGAAGCAGTCACCGACTGCCAGATTGGCACCGTCACCCTGGCGACCTTCATCGAAATCGCGCTGGGCATCGCCTCGGTAGACTTCAAGCGCATGGCTGCCAGCTATTCCGGACGCTGGGACCTGGTGCAGTTGCGCTGCTCGAATTTCATGGCCTGTACGCTGGAGGAACGAGTCGCGCTGATACTGCTGGAGTTAAGCGATAATTTCGGCCTGCCCGATCGGCGAGGGGTGCGACTGAGCGTGGCAGCAAGGCACGAGGATCTGGCTGACATGGTGGGGGCCTCGCGGCCGCGGGTAACCGAGTATCTCAACAGCTTCGAGCGCCAACACCTGATCATACGCGACGGCCGTCGAATGATCGTTAGCCGCACGCGGCTCGAGCAGTTTCTCGCGCAAAAGCACTCGTCGGCAAATGGCCGTAATTCTCGACAACTCCTCGCGCCGTAGCCCTATCGCGAGTCTGCATCGCGAGGACGGCATCGCCATGGTGCGGCCCCAGGCCGGCGTCAATCACAATCCGTCTCCGGGTCTTTAGGCCGCTCGCGGTCGTCCTCCGGCTGAGCGATTTCTCATGCGGTCTCGCCCCTATGGTTTCTCATTGCCGTTCCCGTGCTGCCTATCCTGTTGCTGACCCTGTGACTGCGGCTGACGCTCTTGATGAGTGGTCGCCTGCTGCGGTCTCTGATGCTGCTCGCCTGCTTTTGGCTGTCGCTGGTTCTGTTGATTTTGCTGGCGCACGGCCTGTTGCTGTTGAGCGTTCCGTTGCTGTTGCTCGCGCGTCGCCTGCCGTTGCTGGTCCTGTCGCTGCGCCGCCTGGTTGGTCCAATTTCGGTGTTGCTGGAGCCAGTTGGGATGATGAGTTTTCACCCAATTTGGATCCTGCTGGTACCACCATTGTCCGTAGTGCCACCGATGCTGCTGGTCATAGGCGCCGTCCTGATCGCGCCAGCGCGGGTTGAGCGAAACCCAATCCGAATGATTGCTATAGAACCAGTCGGGATTGTTGTGATGCCACCAATAGGCGTCGCGCCATTGATGCTGGTCGTCGTAGTCGCCCCATTGCGTCTCGGCCGGTCCCGTCGACCAGTATTGATTGTTCAGGGCCTGCCACACGTAAGGGTGGTTCGCCAGGTACTGCTCGAGGGCCGGAAACTGCGAGCGCCAGCTGGCGTTGTAGAGCAACCCCGGATTCCGTGAGAGCGCTCGCGCGATGTTTGGATGATACGCCAGGAACCAACGAAAGGTTTGATCGCCCTGATACTGCGGGACATCGTTGAACCAGGGATAGTAGTTAGAGAAGCCCGGTACCTGCGGCCCCCCAATCTGGATCGTGACCTGCGCCGGGGCGGGCGCAGCGACGGCCAGTGCGAACAGCAACCCGCCGAGCCACACCATCGATTTTATCTGCTTTATCCTTGAGCGCGACATTGTTCGTCCCCTCCGCATGTTTTAATGGCCACCTGCGTGCGCCTGACTCAAAACCAGAATCCCCAGCTGCGCCCCTGACTCGATCCGGAGTCGACCCGCCGGCAATTCCGGTTATCAGCGTCGCAGACCATGCAGTTCTGGCCATTGGCGTCGCACACCGTGCGGCTCGACCCCGATTGCGACTGGACACGCTGGCAATTCCGGTTGTCGGCGTCGCAAACCATGCAGTTCCGGCCATTGGCGTCGCAGACCGTGCGGCCCGATCCGTACTGTTGCCCATATTGGTCCGGCCCACTTGAGGCATAGAAGCATCCCTGGGCGCCGACCACTGCAAGGCCTCCTCCCAGCGCGGCGACGATCAGAAGCATCCTTATTCGCATTGCCATACCCATCATCGACGGTCCCTTCCCTGGTGCCTCATATGTTGATGGCCTCTTCAATGCATTTCACTGCTTCTTTCAGACGGCCTTTGATCGGTTCGCTCGTTCCTCTGACACGCGCACTGCCGCTGCAGGTTTCTGGTGATTAGTGGCACCTTTTCGCGCCCTCGCACCGCGAAAGGCGGTCAGCCTCGCGCGGCAGCTGAACCCGTCGCCTGCTCTTCGGCGACCATCGTCCAGCTTCCCGGTTTAACTCACAGCATCGACCATGCCACATGAGATCCAACCTTATTTCTTCGGAACTTCGAACCTTCGAGTAAACAATGACACGGTTTGAGGCATGCCGATGACGCCGATGGAGGCACCGCGCGCACGGCAGCGCTCTTTGTGCAATCTTTGCCGCGCAAAGGGCTTGCTGTGTGTGCCGTAAATAACATAGTCAAAGGGGGGCCTTTTGTTCTTCGTGTAACATTCCGTTTGCTCTCTTGGGGCGCGCACCGTATCTTCGTGAAGCAGACTGAAGCGAGGTGTAACTTTGAATGGCAAACGAAATCTACCCGATACTGATCTCGACAAGCTGAGCCGCCTCAAGGGGCTATCGTGGCTGCCGGCTACCCAACTGAAATTGCTGGCCGGCGCGCTTACCGTAAGGAGCTTTGCACGGCACGAGGTGGTGCTGCGCGGAGCGGCGATGGCGTCCGAAGCTCATATTCTGTTAGGTGGGATCGCGCGCATCACTTGCGTTGATGCGCATCGCGAGCGCGTGACCGTCGCATTGCTTGCGCCCGGCCCGATTCCTGAGTTTCCTGCGCTGCCGGACAGCCGGTTAGATTTTCGCTGCGAAGCGTACAATGATTGCAGGATCGGCAGCCTGAGCTGGGAGGATTTCAACCACCTCACCGCGCACGGCTCGAACCTGGCATTCAAGCGCTTTCATCAGAACGATTTGCAGCAATGGTATCGGGTGTTGCTGCGCGCATCGAGTTTCCTGGATCTCGATCTTCACGAACGCATTGGGATCACGCTGCTCGAGCTGGCCGCCGATTTCGGAATCAAAGAGTCGCGCGGCATGCTGCTCAGGGCCCCTTTCAGCCATCAGGACATCGCCGATCTGGTCGGCGCTTCGCGGCCCAGAGTCACCGAGCACCTGGCCCGGTTTGAGACCGAGCAGTTGATCGTTCGTCAAGGCCGGCAATTTATTGTTTGCTCGGATAAGAGCGGCTTTCACAACAACTAACACTTTCTCCCCGCTGCAGTGATGTGGCGGTTCCGGTGGTCCCGCCTCGCCGCTATTTTGGCGCCGGCTTCCTTCAATTAGCGAAACAAATGCTGGATCGCTGAGACGGACGGCTGTGTCCCTGGCTTGGCAGAGCTGGTCCCGCTTGCCTGGCGAGGCAATCCGGCGATGAACGGACGACGACGGTCGCCGGTCGCAAAATCCTAATCGCTAAAAACAGCCACAAAACAAAAAGGGGGAGCGGGAGGCAGCGTATTCGTTGGGCCAGTTTGGGGGGCCAGTCTGTCGGATGCGCTGCGTCCCGTGGCCTTCCGCTGGGGGGTAGCGGTAAGCCTGATGAAGCCTCTCACGACGATACATTTGCGTAAAGGGGCGATTGGTCACCCAGAGAACGCAATTGCTGATTGCGCATCCTGCCCGGTTCGATCATTCATGCTAGGCTTCCGTTGCACGAAGGCGATTCGTTCGCGCCCCAAGTCCGAACATCACCATTTAGCAGAGAGGAATCGATCAATGAATAAACCTGTCTTATGGCTTTGCCGCGCTTTTGCGGTGGGGGTCTTGCTTTCGCTATCGGCCTGCGTGCTGGTGCACTCCAGCGCGATAAGCGAAAGCGCCGGCAGCGGGTCGGCGGTAAATGCCGAGTACAGCGACTACGGCCTGTTGCATCTGAGCGCGCCCACGAACCTAACCTCGAATGCCAACGCAGCGCTCGCCAAGACCTGTCAAAGCGGCATGCTGTCGGATGTGCAGACGGAAATGGCGATGCGGGACTGGTTCCTGATAGTCCAGTACTACACAGTCACGGCGACAGCCGTCTGTAAGTGAGGATTTGACTAATGAGAAGCAAATCAATGACCAGAGGATTGTTGTCGCTGTTCGGCGTGATCGCGCTCGGCCTATTTCTGTCGATCTCGCAATCGGCCTGCGTCTTTATCCACTCCAGCACGATCGGTGAAACCACCGGTAGCGGCTCGGCAGTAGGCGCGGCGCATAGCGATTACGGCATATTGTATCTTAGCAAGCCTCACGGACTCACTTCAGAGGCGAACGCGGACTTGGTTAAGGAATGTCCGAGCGGTCTGATAACGGACGTGCAGACGCAACTGTCGATGCGGGACTGGTTCCTGATAGTCCAGTACTACACCGTTACGGCTAATGCCATCTGTAGGCCGGCGCCGCTGCCACCTCCGCCGCCGCCGCCACCGCCGCCGTCGGCAAAACTCATCCTGCGTGGAGTTCATTTCGACTTCAACAGGTATGACATCCGTCCCGGCGATGCGGCGGTGCTCGATGAAGCCGCGGCCGCACTCAAGGACAATCAGAACGCCAAAATCGATGTCAACGGATATTGCGACGCGATTGGCGGCGTCAATTACAATCAGAAGCTTTCCGAGGAGCGCGCCGATGCGGTCGTGAACTACCTCGAGAAGGATGGAGTAGCGGCCGACCGGCTGACTCCGCACGGCTACGGCAAGACCAACTTTGTCGCTTCCAACAAGACCAGGGAAGGCCGTGCCCAGAACCGTCGCGTGGAGTTGGTACCAGCGCAATAGAAAAATCGTTCAGCTCGGGCGGCGTGGGTTCCACGCCGCCCGAGCGAACGTATGGCTCCCGCTGCTTACGCAAATGGCTGGGAAACCGCCCAGCGCAAGAAAAACTACTCGGCTTCGCAGATCCGGTCTGACAACCCGCCCGCAGATTACTTGACGAAAAAGCGGGCGGCCTCTTTCGGTGGCCGCCCGCCAAAAGCAAAGGACTCGACGGTTGCGGGCCGGGCTTCGCACCCGTCGCTCAAGAGTCAGTGAGCAGCGCCGGGCTCACCTTGCCGCCCTTGCCGCCGCTTTCCCCTCGGCTGCACGCACAGCCAGTTGCTTGCCTGGGTGGGATCGCCGTTCCCCGAGTATTTCGAGACCTCCGGGAATGGGCATAGCGGCCGCTGGAAGGCGATCGCAGGGGGTGTGTCGTTTACGTATTTCGTAGCGATGACCTGATCGGGAGCTTCTCCCTGCGTCACCCAACGGTCGAGCGCGGAAAGAAGATCGTCCGAGTGATCCGACGGATCCGGCCCGTTGGCAAAATTCCCGAACACGTTGGCACCGGGGCCACCTCCGCAATGCGCCATCCCGGGCACCATGAACAGGCGATAGAACTCCCCGGTCTCCCGATAGCCGCCGGTCACGTTCGCCACCGAGTTGTAGTAGTTGATGTCGTTGTATGGCGAGATGGCGCTGTCAGCCCAACCTACATACTGGATCAGCTTTCCCCCACGGCTCCGGCTTCTTGCTCTATCAAACGGCTCATCTCAACGAACGACCAGTTGAGATGACGTGCGAGCATGGCGCCAAGAGTGGTCTTGCCGCCGCCGCGCAGGCCGATCAGGGCAACTCTCTGACGCCGGTCAGCATGCGCGCCAAACCGAGCGGCGAGCAGCTTGTCCGCTTCGGCCAACTCGGCCGGGGTAAGTCCACGCAACCGCTCCACCACAAGCTCGTATTCTGCCGCTCTTTTCCGCGCGGTCTCCGACCAGCTCGCCAAGCGGGACATCGATAGCGTCGGCCAACCGAAAGAGCATCAGGATCGAGAAGTTGCCGCGGCCGCTCTCGAGGTCGGCCAGGTATCGTTCGGAGATACCAGAATCATGCGCGAGCATTTGCCGCGTCATCCCGTGCCGCGCGCGCGCATTGCGGACACGCTCGCCCAACACTTTGAGGTAATTGCGCTGGGCAGGAACTCGTCCCGTACCCCTCCTTCCGTTTCGCGGCGTCATCTTCCGATAATGCGGTACGCTGCAGACCAGTCGCTCGGCTTCAGCTTGAATAAAATCATGAGCCGCCGGAGAAGCTCAAGCGGGCTCGGCAGCGTGGACGACGCACTCGTATCATACTGCGGCGCGAAATAGACGCCCACCAGATCCAGGAGCTCGTAGTACGTGCACAGCATCACGAACTCCGTTGGGCTCGGTCGGCATGTAGACGGTCTCAGGCGGCTCGATGAAAGTTGCGCGAAGATGACTGTCGCCTGAAGCTAGGACATAAGCGGCGAAGGTAAAATCGAACTCCGGATCGACCGTGACCGGCCCTCGATCGCGACAATCAGGATCCACGATTATGGTTGTGGAATCGAATTACCTCAACCGGCCCAAGTAAACATGCATCAGTCCGGCCCAGCTGGAACGGTGTTGGTTTGAGTTCCGCTCGGGGGGAGTGCGAGGGCGATCCGCCCCTCGCCAGTTCGGCGAGCTGGGTGATTGAGCAATTAACCGGCGCTCTTAAGCGGGTTCTTGTGGTTGATCGTCAGCGATCTGACGTTTGCTGTGCTCGAGCCTGAAGCTGTCGGCGCTCTGAAATCCTCGACCCGGCGCTAGCTGGCGAAGTTTGCCGCCGATGCCTCGGCGCGTTGCCCTAAAACCCCGTAGCTTGATCTGCCTGACCATGACCTTTAGGGGAGAATAGCGACACGGCTCGCCCACAAGGACGGTCGTGGCTGCCATAGCCGGCGGACCACCTCCGGCCCGGAAATTTCTATAGGCAGGGGCTAGAAAGCCAGAGGAGAATCGCTAAAAAGTAACGATAATCTAAACGAAGTGTTTATTGATAAGAAATATCCACAATAATGGGGCTAAAGGCTTGAATAATCCCTTCCTTTGTCCTATTCTGGGACAGATATGCGACGACCACGAACGAGAGATGACTCCGAGCCCGAGTTCTACACGGTCGGTCAACTTGCCGAATTGCTGCAGCTCACGCCGATGACCATTTACCGTATGGTCCGGCGAGGCGAACTAGGCTGTCACGCGCTTGGACGAATAATCCGTTTTCACCGCGACGACGTGGAAACCTTTCTCGAGAAATCCTGGCAGCCGGCTTCGGAATCCAACAAGAGCGACCGATCCTGAGCTTGCGCCGGTCGCTCTGTCGACTCGGCGCTCGACCAATGGAGCAACTGCCGGCTGCGATTTAGCCGGGGTAAGGCTGCGCCTTGTCTTGGCGCCTTGGTTGCCTCCCAAATGGCGGCCGTTTGGCGGTGCAATGGCGCCAATGACGGGTTCGCAGCTCGGCGCGTACATCGAACCCCCGCAAGAAGTATCTCCACCATTCCCGCTTTCGCTTCGGCCCAAGAGCCTCCCGAGCTTAGAGCGAATTCTCTTCACCGACGGCAACCGAGCCCAGGCCGAGATAGCTGAGCAACAGGAAATAGTTCAGTCCATGAGCCTGCGCAGCGGCAAGAATCTGGTTCCTGATCGCGCCCTGGCTGGCACGAACCGGAGAAGTGCTTGTCTCATCGAAAAACAATTCGTCGTTCACCTCGGGCAGACGGCCGAATTTTTCAAAGAAGATCCCAAACCGGTGGCTGGTGACCCGAATCATCGAGCAGCGGGCACACAGCGCATCGACACTACAACACGCCTGCTGGCTGCGTTCGCGCCGTTCCGGTGAAATTTCCAAGCGTACTGACTTTTTCATTACATTCCTCACGTTTCGTCTAGTCTTATCCTTTTCCTCCAAACAAGTTAGTTGAGACGAAGTCTTCAGATCAAACATATACGCGTGAATAAAGGTAAATACTGGCTACATTGTGCTGCAGGTGACCTAAGGGTTGGCGTGGCATCCGGAAAGCCAGCCATTCTTGAGGTAATTGCCTGATTGAATCCAGCCCCGCAAAATCGGGACGATTCGAAGCTGGAGGATTTCAGCAGCTTGAGCGGGGTCTCGCGGGCGCCTGTCACCGCGAGCGGTCAAGTCCCAATACAGCGCCCATCTTGCAGGCTCGACCAAGCCGGCGCGGAGTTCCACACCGGCTAAGATTTGTTTCGCCTGGACTCCAGGCCTGATTGCTCGGGTGTTTCTGATTGCCCGGAAGTGCTGCCGCCCGCCGCCACCCATTGCTTGACGACAAGTGAGTCGAAGCGCAGGTCTCGCCCGACCTTGATAGCGCGCAACTCGCCTTTTTGCACCAGCCTGCGAACGGTGGCTGGATTAACCTGAAGGTAATCGGACACCTCGCGTAATCGGAGCATCCTTGCCGGCATTTGCGCGCCTCTAGCCAACCGCTCCACTCGATCTGGCTCGATCATTCGTGAAGGTTTCGCCGTCTGCGCCATCGGCCGCTTGGCCCGTTCGGTAGGCGAGAGGATTCACCAGGGTTCACACGATATTCGCATTTTAACCATAGAACGGTTTGCTGTGCTGAAAGTAGCGAAATGTCAAAGCGAGCACAAGGGTAAAAGCTTAATAAATAGAATAAAAGCTAGTTAAATATACAAATTAATAGCTTTAATTTTATTTTTTATCTTTTTTCATCGATTTTCTTGCTTTTTCTAAAGTTTCTACATATGGTTTCATAAAAGACGCTCTCACGAAGACTGATGTGTCGGATCGCGTACTAACCTAACGAACGGAAGATCACGTGAAAACAAAATTATCTGTCATAGCCCTCTTGTGCTGTGCGCAGCTCTCGATGGGTTGTTCGGCCAGCAACCGGGGCGCGGCTGACATCAAGGGAGTGTCCACGGCGGCGGTCTTGCCGGGCTGTGAACTTGTCTCGGCAGAGGATCCCTTCCGGACCTATCGGATTGAGCCTGGCGACCAGCTCAACATCAGTTTCTACCTGAGCCCCGAGTTCAATCAGGTTCTGACAGTTCGGCCCGATGGCGGCATCTCGATGCCGGTGGTCGGCAATGTGCGCGCCGAGGGGCGCACGCCGAAGGAGTTCGAGAACGCTCTGGACGAGCTCTATTCCCATGAATTGAAAGATCCGCGGGTTACGGTCCGGCTCGATAAGAGTCCGGGGCAAGTGGTTTACGTCGAGGGTCAAGTGGGCAAGCCCGGAGCGGTGCCGCTTCATCCCGGGATGACCGCATTCCAGGCGATTGCCGCGTCGGGCGGAATGACCGATGCAGCGGGCGCCGGCAAGGTGCTGCTCATCAGACGTGACGCCTGCGGAAACGCGCACGGCGAGCGGCTGAAACTGAACGAAGTGCTGAACCAGAAGGACAACCAGGAAGACGTGGCATTGCTGCCGGCGGACATCGTGATGGTTCCGCGCAGCGGGATCGCTCAATTCGATCTCAACATGAAGCAGTACGTGCGCGACGCGATGCCGTTCGAAGTTTTTATGGCGCCGCCATTCTGAGCTTGGGAGATCAATCTGATGAAGAACGAAGCTTTGATTCAGTGGATAGAGACGATCTTCCGGCGCCGCCGGCTGGCTTTCAGCGTTGGGCTGCTGGTGTTCGGCGTGATCGCGTTGGGCTCGCTGCTGTGGGCGCCGACCTACGAGTCGGTCGCCGAAATTCTGGTTCAATCCAATCGCGTGCAACTGCTGGTCTCGCCGGGTCTAAAGGAAGACGCGGCCAATCAATCGACCCAGACGGTTCCGGTGATGGAGCAGGACCTCAACTCCGAAGTTGAGTTGCTGACCAGTCCGAGCCTGATCCAGCAGGCGCTGGCCGGCTTAGGGGCAAGCCGTCCCCGCCGCGGCGTGATAGCAGGCGCGCGCGGCCTCGCCGCCTGGACATTAAGTCTGCCGACCGAAGTGTATCTGGCGCTGCACGGAGGCCCAGATGCGAATTCGAATCAGGAAGAGATTCAGAAAATATCGAATCACCTGAGCGCAACCGTCATCAAACGCTCCAACATCATTGAGGTCGAGATTCGTTCGCACGACGCGCTTTGGGCACGCGCTTTCCTGGCGCAGTTGATGACCGCGTATCTGGCGCTGCATGGACGGCTGTCGCAGAACCCTCAGGCCGAGGCCTTTTTCCAGGAGCAACGCGATCTGCTGAGCCAACGCTTGGAGCAATCGGAAAAAGCCCTGCGGGCCGCGCAATTGCAAACCGGAATCTCTCAATTCAGTGAGCAGCAACAGGCGCTGATAAATCAACTTTCCACGGCCGAAGCGAACTATCGCTCAAGCGGCGTGCTGCTCGATTCCAGAATGCAGCAAATCGTCAGCGAGGAAGCCGCACTGAAGCAGACTCCGCAGCACCAAATAAAGGAATCGAAGACCGTCCAGAATATTGCGCTGCAGCAATTGAAGCCGCAGATGTTGCTGCTCGAAACCCAGCGCGCCGAACTGCTGACCCGCTACCAGCCCGGCAGTTCGCGAATCCGCGAGATCGACGCCAAGCTGAAAGCGGGCCATGACCTCCTGACGCGCGAAACACAGCGCGACGTGCAGGAGGTCACTACCGATATCAACCCCCTCTGGCAGACGCTCGATGGCGAAGTGACCAAGGCGCGGGCCGAGGCCGCAGCGTACAAAGCGGCCCAGACGACCCAGGCGGCTCAAGTGGCGGGGCTACGCGACCAACTGCGGACGATGACCAGTGACGGCATCACGATCGAGACGCTCAAACGGCAGGTCGACAGCGATAAGGAGGCCTATCTGTCTTATGTGCGCAAGGGTGAAGAAGCGCGCGCGGCTGAGGCGCTCAATCAAAGCCGGATTTTCAATGTCAGCGTAGTCCAGGCGCCGACCACTCCGATCGCGCAGGTTTCTCCCCGGATCGAACTGAACCTGACCGCCGGGCTGATGCTCGGTTTGATCCTGGCAGTCGCGGTAGCGAAATGGTTGGAGGAATACGATTCCAAGGTTTGTTCGACCGCTGCGATCCTCAAAGACACCGGGCTGAGCACGGTCGCGATCCTCGACGACAGGTATTAGCCGATATGTACTACCAACATTTTGGGTTGAGCGGCGCTCCCTTTGAATTCAATCCGTCGGTATCGGCGCTATTCATGAGCGCCGGCCATCGCGAGGGACTGGCGGCACTCGAGTGGGGCCTCCTTGAGCCGAGCGGCTTTACCATGTTGGTCGGCGAAATCGGGACCGGTAAGACCACGCTCATCTACTCGCTGCTGGCGACTCAGCATGGGGGAGTCCGCACCGTGTGGCTGGCGAATCCGCGCCTCAGCTTCGAGCAGATGCTGCGCCAGATCCTGGGTCAACTCGGGGCCAGCCAATCAGAGACCTCGGATAAGCTGACGTTGCTGCAGGCCTTCGACGCCCAGCTGGCAAGCCTCGGCCGGGATGAATGCATCGCGGTGATTCTCGACGAGGCGCAGGACCTGAGCGACGACGCGCTCGAGGATCTGCGACTGCTGTCCAACTTTCAAGCGCTCGAGCGCCGACGGCTGCAGATAGTCCTGGTGGGCCAAATCGATCTCGTCAAGCGGCTGGCCGGGCCGCAACTGCGCCAACTGGATCAGCGGATCGGAGCGCGCGCGTTACTGCCGACTCTGGCGCGCAGCGAGATCCACGACTACCTCGACTACCGTCTGCGCTCGCGCGGCGGAGATGTCGAGAGGCTGTTCACGCGCGGGGCGATCCGGGAACTCGCGCGCGCCAGCGCCGGGATACCGCGGCGGATCAACATTCTATGCCATAACGCGCTGTTGCTGGCCTACGCGCAGGAAAAGTCCTGTGTCACCGCGCAAAATGTGCGGGACGCCGCCCACGACTATGACCACCTGTTGGTAAGCAGGGCATCCGTCCCCGCGAAGATGGCGACATCCGCGAGCGCGGCGCTGCCGTCGGCGCGCGAGTCAATGCGATTGGCGGGTGCGAGGTTGCGGCGGATGGCGACGACGGTGGCCACGATGGGGCCGGCGATGCGCTCGGTCACGGCCGTGACCGCAGGCACCTTGGCGGCGCTGGGTTTGCTGGGCATCGCGGTACTCGGATTTTCCGCGCTGCGGCCGGAGCGCGCCAATCTGCCCGCGCTGGCTGCGCCATTCGCGCCGCAATCCGCCCGACAGCCAACGTCAATCCTGGTTGAGCGGTCTCCGGCACCGTTCCCGAATAAATCATATGGGACCGCGACTCCGCCGCCGAAGACGGCGGGCTTAGCGCAGGGCGACACTCACGACCGTTCCGCCGCAAGCGCGAACGAAGCGATAATGAGCGGCCCGGCCAAGGGCTCCTCAACAATCCACTACCCGGTTCCAAACAAACAACAATCTGAATTAAGCGGCGCGACGGATACCAAGTCCGCGAAGCCGTCGTCATCTGCACATATTGCTGCAGCTGCCGAAGCTCCGGTGGAAGCAAAGCCCACGGTGACGCGGCCGGGCCGGACGGTAGTGGTCAGAGCCGGCGATACGCTCAGCAAAATAGCGACGAGGCTTTACGGTTCATTCGGAAGCGATGAACTCAGCCGTTTGACCGCAGCGAATCCGCAAATCACAAACGCCGACCTGATCTATCCCGGTCAGTCGATTCACGTGCAACGCGCCGACAAATGACCGTTCAGGGGTATCAACAACAATGAGTAAATATTTCCAAGCAATGGAGCGTCGCAAGACGGGATTCGTCGCCTACGCGGATTCCAGAGCCAAGCCGCTGGCCGAGGCGGTCGCGCCTAAAACCCCGATCGCATTGGCTCCCGTCCTGGAGCCACAAGGGCTGGTCGAGGCGCTGGCGCGCAGCCGCTCGCTCTGCAACCTGAGCGAGCAGTTGGCGGCGACCAGCGCACACAACGGTTCGGCACGAATACTGATGGCGGGGTGCAGGCCGGGCGACGGTGTATCCACCATAGCCGCCGCGATGGCGCTCGACATGAGTCAACGGCTGGCGGCACGTACCGTTCTGGTCCAAGGGCAGCCGCAGGGGGCGTCGATGCATCCCCTTTTCGGGCGCGCCAGCGCGCCATCTCCGGTAACCGTCGCCGGCACCTCGGTCGCTGTGCGGGGGACGGGATGGCCGCGGCTTGAGACCGCACGGCCGGAGCAGATGTCGCTGTCTGAGCAACCGGTACGTTTGGTCGAAGACCTGGAAGAATTGCTGGCGCGCTATCGATTGGCGGTCATCGACCTCGGCGTGGTTCGTCTCGATCCACGAATGCTCGCGTTGGCCCGGCCACACGATCCGATCCTGGTTGTGGTGCGGTATCTCAGTACGGATCGGGAGGAAATGATCGCTACGACAAATGTTTTACGCAACACCGGTCATCCCGTCTCGGGGATGATTCTGAATGCATACCAATCACCGCTGCCGTCACTGGTGAAGCGGTTTATGGGAATGGAGGCTTAGGTAATGCCAGACTTGATCTCGCACAACGGTACAGTAGCCAGTTCGCTCAACGGTACGGTAACCAGTTCGCACAACGGTACGGTAGCCAGTTCGCTCAACGGTATTCACGCCCCGTCGAGTATTCCCGTCCCCTCAATTCGGCGACAGATACGCGGAATTGCGATTGTGGGGCTTGGCTATTGGGGCCCGAACTGGGTGCGGAATTTTTCCCAGATACAAGGAATCGAGCGGGTGGTCTGTTGCGACTTCAGCCGGCCGCGCCTCGATCATATCAAGAGCCGTTACCCGTCGGTGGTGGTAACCGAACAGCTTGAGCGCGTGCTGGACGATCCGCTGGTGGATGCGGTGGTGGTCGCGACGCCGGTAAATACTCATTTCGAAATCGCCAGTCGCTGCCTCAAAGCAGGCAAGTCAACCCTGGTCGAGAAACCTCTCGCCACCTCATGCGAGCAGGCCGAGCAGCTAATCCGGATGGCGCACGAACGCAATCTGACGCTGATGTCGGGCCACACCTTCGAGTACAGCGCGCCGGTGATCAAGATCCGCGAGCTAATCGATAGCGGAGAATTAGGCAATGTCTTCTACATAAGTTCAGTGCGCGCGAATCTCGGCCTGTTTCGGCGCGACGTCAATGTAGTCTGGGACCTCGCCGCTCACGACATCTCGATCATTCTTAAGTTGCTCGGCGAAATGCCGGTCGAGGTGACGTGCCAGGGCGAGAGCCATTATCACGATCACGTCGAAGATGTCGCGCTGATCACGCTTCGCCTGGCCAACAATGTTATCGCCTTCGTGCACGTGAGTTGGCTCGACCCGAACAAGATTCGGCGGATGACAGTGGTGGGTTCGCGCAAGATGCTGGTGTACGACGACACGGCGTTGCAGGAAAAGATTCGGGTTTACGACAAGGGCGTAACCAAGCATCCCTATTACGATACCTTCGGCGATTTTCAACTGTCGTACCGCTACGGCGACGTGAACATCCCGCGTATCGACGAGTCCGAACCGCTTAGAGTTGAATGCGATCATTTCATCGATTGCATCGCGAGCGGCGTTTTACCGAACAGCGACGGTCACAGCGGAATGCGGGTGGTTAAAGTTCTGGAAGCAGCCAACCTCTCGCTAAAAAATCACGGGCAGCCGATAACGATCTCAGCAACCGCGACCATCTGACTCATACGAGGCCTGGTTATGTCACTACTCGAATCAACCCCCGCCGCACGCGCCTTGACCGACGTGAGTTTGGGCGAGGACGTGCGCTTCGGACCGTTCGTAAATCTTTACGGGTGCAGCGTCGGAGACGGCTCCCGAATAGGCGCATTCGTCGAGGTTCAGCGCGGTGTCCAGATAGGTAAGCGCTGCAAGATCTCGAGTCACTCGTTCGTGTGTTCCGGCGTCACTATCGAAGACGAAGTGTTCATTGGCCACGGCGTGCTGTTCATCAACGATCGGCATCCGCGCGCAACCAATTCCGATGGTTCGTCGAAGCGCTCTGAGGACTGGGTACTGGAACGTACCTGTGTGCGGCGCGGTGCTTCAATTGGAAGCGGCGCAATTATCATGTGCGGTGTCGAGATTGGTGCCGGGGCGATGGTTGCCGCCGGGGCATTGGTGACCTGTGACGTTCCTGCGCAGGCGACGGTCTTGGGCATACCGGCTCGCCTACATTCCAGCCCCCAAACTTCTTAACTGCACGGAGTCGAACAGAATGCCAGTCAAATTTTTGGACTTGGCGGCGCAGAACCGCGAAATCATGCCCCAGGTCGAGCGCGGATTCGAGGAAATCCACGAAAAGACTTCATACGTCGGCGGCCCGCAGGTCGCCGCCTTCGAAAGTGAATTTGCCGCTTTCCTGGGGGCGCGTCACGTAGTCAGCGTGGCGAGCGGAACCGATGCGCTCAGGCTGGCCCTGCTTGCGATCGGTATCGGACCGGGGGACGAAGTTATCACGACTCCGATGACATTTATCGCGACCGCCGAAGCGATCGTTCAGACGGGCGCGCGGCCTGCGTTTGTCGATATCGACCCGAGCACCGGGAATCTGAGCGTTCCGGAAATAGCGCGCTACCTGGAACGAGGGCGCTTTAGCTCTCCCAACGGCCCGCGCGCGATACTTCCAGTACATCTCTATGGCTTACCCGCCGCCATGATCGAATTGCGCAACCTCGCGCAAGCGTGCGACCTGAAGATAATCGAGGACGCATGTCAGGCTCATGGCGCGCGGCTCAATTATCAGGGGCAATCGCTGTATGCCGGCACCATCGGCGCGGCGGGCTGTTTTAGTTTTTATCCCGGCAAGAACCTCGGTGCCTGGGGAGAAGGCGGCGCGATCGCCACGAATGATGAGGACCTGGCTGCGCAGGTACGCACGCTAAGGGATCACGGCCGTCTATCGCATTACGCCCACAGTGCATACGGCTACAACGCGCGGCTCGATACGATCCAGGCGGCAGTGTTGCGTCCCAAACTTGAGCGCTTGGAGCAGTGGAACGCCCAACGCCGTCGGCTCGCTGCTCTTTATCGTGAAACTCTGTCCGCGGACGGCCTGACGCTGCTCGCTGAACCCGCGGGGACCGAGTCATGTTACCACCTGTTCGTCATCCGCAGCGATCGGCGCGACACCATCCGGACCGAGCTGCTGCGCAATCAGATCGAATGCGGGATCCACTACCCGGTTCCGCTTCATCTGCAGCCTGCCTGCCGCGAGCTGGGATACGGCCATGGGGATTTTCCGCATGCCGAGAAGATGGCTGACAGCGTGCTGTCGCTGCCGATGCATCCGTTCCTAACCGAGCGCGAGGTGAAGACGGTCAGTCATGCGGTAAACCGCGCGCTCGCGACAGGATGATGTTGTGCTAGGCGGGGAACTACAACGTCAGAAGGCGTTACTGGCGGCCACCGACGCAATAGCAGTCGCAGGCGCGGCAGCACTATCGCAGGTTCTCCGAAGCCGCAACCTCTACCCGCTTCAGCCCGGCAGTTGGGCCGAAGCGGTGGCCGGCGTAACGATGCTGGTCGTGGTCTGGATTCTTGTCGCGCGGGCGGTGGGGCTTTACCGAAACAGCCGCCGGCATGAAGTCAGGGCGATTATCAAGGCCAGTTGCGCGGCGTGGTTCACGATTGTAGCGATCATTTTTTTTGTTCATCTTGCGCCGTCGCGGCTGGTGATCGCCATCGGCCTGGCGCTGACGATTGGTTTTGTCATGACAGCGCGCATGCTGGTGCGCCGATGCATGAAGTTCTTTTACTCGCGACCCCAGGTCGCGGTGCCTTTGGTGATCGTAGGCGCCAATACGTTCGGTACTTATCTGCGCGACCGAATAAGGGAAGAGCTCACGCAATATGAATTCCTCGGCTTTGTAGATGATCGCCCCGGCTCGAACGGCTCCAATGGGTCGAACAGACTTGGGGTAGCGCCATCGCCGGTAATCGGAGGCCTGGAACGCATCGCGAGCCTGTCTGCCGAACACTCCAATCTGGAGGCGATGATTGTGCTTCCGGAGCGCGATCACGATCAGGTCGAACACGTTATCGAACTTTGCGAACAACATCGAGTGCGCTGGCGGGTGATGCCGCAGGTGGCGCGATCGATGGCTCTCACGGTCGAGATGGTAGGCACGATTCCTCTAATCGGACCTCCGGGATCGAATATCGAAGGGCTCAACTGCATCGTAAAGCGCGGATTCGATGTCGCGATGGCGACACTGATGCTGCTGGTTCTGTCGCCGATTTTGGTGCTCGCGACAATTGCGATCTGGCTGTTCGACGGATCTCCTTTGCTCTTTCGCCAGACGCGGATCGGGATCCACGCCAAACCATTCGAACTGCTGAAATTTCGTACCATGCGTACCCACTGCTCGGACACCGTTCATCGCGAGTACGTCAAAAAGTGGATTCAAGTCAACGAAATAGAGCGTCCGGAATCGCACCACGACAAAGTTTATAAAATTGAAGACGACCCTCGGGTGACCGCAATGGGAAGGTGGCTCCGACGATTCAGCATCGATGAGCTGCCCCAACTCGTCAACGTTCTATATGGAAATATGAGCCTCATCGGACCACGGCCAGCAATGCCGTATGAGTTGGAGTTGTATCAGGAATGGCACCGGCATCGGCTCGACGCGCCACCGGGAATCACCGGGCTGTGGCAGGTCAGCGGCCGCAATCGATTGTCCTTCGACCAAATGGTGCGGTTGGATATCGAATATATCGAAGATTGGTCGCTAGCCGGCGATATGGACATTTTGCTGCGGACGTTACCGGCGATGCTGCAGGGGAGCGGAATGTGAAATCAGCCCCGGCCGACATCAGCGCCGCCGCGAACGTCGAGGGCTGGCACTCGCCGGCCTTCGCGCGCGGCGTTCGCGACAACGTGATCGGTGAGATTGGTCTCCAGGTCGTGCGGGTCGGCGGACTGGTGGTGCTCGCGCGCGCGCTGACCCCGTCGGACTTCGGACTGTTCAGAGTACTGGTCATCGTCAGTGCGATCATGATGGTGGTCAACGATTTGGCGGCACCCGATACTCTCGTGCAGCGCCATGAGTTGACCAGCGTGCACGAAACCTCAGCGTGGTGGGCGACCATTTCGGTATCGACCCTCACCTGCGGCGCGCTCTACCTCATCGCGCCGTTGATCGCGCAAGCGATGGCGATGCCCACGATTGTCGGTGCGCTGCGCTTGCTGTGCATTCCGATCCTGCTCGAGGGCGCGAGCTCGGTGCCGCTAGCGAGGCTCACGCGCAGATTAGAATTCCGCACCCTCGCGATCGCGGAGGTGCTTGGAGAGTTGGCTTTCATGGGGGTCGCGATAGGGCTGCTCGTGATGGGTCTTCCGCGCTGGAGTCTGGTCGGCGGACTGTCCGCGCGAATGGGCGCCCATGCGCTGCTGCTGTTGTGCGCCGAACCGTATGCCCCGCAGGGCCGACCGAGCGCGACCGCACTGCTCGAACTCCGAAGCTTTGCCAGCGGTGCGTTGGGCGGACAAATCCTTCACGCCCTTTCCTCCAACGCAGACTACCTGCTGGTGGGACGGATGCTTGGAAGTTCTGCGCTGGGCTTTTACGGCATGGCGTGGGATCTGCTCCGTTTCGTACCCGACCGCCTTTACAAAGTGGCCGGCCGCGTGACGGTGCCGGCTTTCTGCCGTCTGCAGCATGAACCCGAGCAGCTGCGAGGCGCCTACCTGAGCTTCTTAGGTTATATGAGCCGGATCATCGTGCCGCCGCTGGTTTGTATCGCGATCGCGGCGCCTGAGCTGTTGCGGCAGATTTATGGACCCCAGTGGGTTGCGGCCGCAACTCCCATGCGCATCCTGAGCATCGGAATAATTACGATCGGCCTGCGCGCGGGAATGGGCGCGATTTATTATGCCCTGGCACGCCCGATCTTCGACATGTATCTGCATGGACTTCGACTCGCGTTGATCCTGATTGCGGTGATGGTCACGGCGTCGAGTGGGCTGCTCTGGGTCTGTGCGGCGGTAAGCGCGGTGGAGGCCGTCTGCAGCGTCATCGGGCAGTCGGTCGCATGTCGCATGCTGAGCGTAGGATTCGGGAAGGTGTTGCTTGCTTTGGCGCCCGGTTTTACTGTCGCGGCGGCCTGCGCGGTTGCCACCCTGGCCGGACGCATTCTGGCGACCAACCTCGGACTGGGTGGTGTGCCGGAACTGTCGCTGATGGTTGCGCTGCCGGCGCTTGTGTTCCTGCTGATCGAAGCCCGTACCGTTCGTGAAATGCTCGGCAGCGCGCTCGGTTCCGTGAGCATGCACGACGGGCTTGCCAACCCCGGCAAAGGTCACGCGTAGCATGGCCCGAATATTGATCATCGCCTATACCGCCTATGCGCGCGACGGCCGCGTCAAGCGGCAAGCCGAAGCCTTGAGCAGTCGCGGCGATCAGGTTGACGTGCTCTGCCTCGCCGACGAGCAGCTCGCCGATACAAATGGAGTAACAGTCATTGAACTGCGAGTTCCGCGTTATCGCGGCGCGAACAGGATGAACTACCTTCGAAGCTATATCAACTTCTTCAGCCGCGCCGCCGCACTAGCCGTCCGACGCAGTCTGACAGCGCCTTACGATGTAGTGATCGCTTGTACGATGCCGGACGCTGCAATTCTCAGCGCGTTACCCTGTCGGCTGTTCGGATCCAAGTTAGTACTCGATGTTCACGATACGATGCCTGAGTTGTACTTGGACAAGTTCAGCGGCCGCCACGGACACATCGGCGCAGGGATGCTGATGCTTCAGGAACGCTTTAGCGCATGGCTCGCCGACCTGGTGCTGGCTGTGCACGATTTACACGCTGAACGCCTGCATCAATCCGGCGTCCCGCTGCGCAAGCTGGTGGTGATTGCCAATGCCCCCGATCCGCGCATCTTTCCGGTTGCAGGTCCAGACCGCCGCTTCGCTTGCGCAGAAAGCAAACCGGATGACGGACCGTTCTCGATCGTCTGTCATGGCACGATTTCGCGCCGTTTGGGTCTGGATACCGCCTTAGCCGCGCTGGCCTTGTTGCACGGGCGGTTCCCTCTCATTCGGCTTAGGGTGATCGGCGGGGGTGATTATCTGAATGAGCTCAAGACGCTCAGCCGCAGGCTGGGTATCGAGTCCGCAGTTAGTTTTGAAAATCCGGTTCCGATTCAGGAACTGGCAGTAAGGCTCGGGGAGTCGCACGTCGGCCTGGTACCGAACCGCGCATCGCGCGCCACTCATCTGATGCTGCCGGTCAAGCTGCTGGAATACGTGGCGCTCGGGATGCCGGTAATATGCGCTCGCTTACGCACGGTAGAGCACTATTTCAGTGAGAAGTCGCTTCGTTTCTTTTCTTCGAACAATGCGGAGGAACTGGCAGAAGCGATGCAGGATTTGTATCTCATTCCTGCGCTTCGCCGGAGCCTTTCGAACTCGGCTGCGAAGGTCGTAAACACCTTGAGCTGGCCCGTGCATAGCCAACGCTTTTGCGATGCAGTCGACTCACTGCTCAAGATTCAGGAGGAGTAGCAAGGTGCAGGGTCCAATATCTATGGTTGTCGGTTTAGGAGAAGTGGGGGGCGCTCTCGCGCAGGTGCTGAAGCGCAGCGGCCGCATTCTCGAGCACGATCTCGAACCACTCGAGTTCGGTGAACCAGTCGGCGTGATGCATATCTGCTTTCCATTCACGCGGCAGGCGGGCTTTGTAACCGCTGCGCTCTCCTATATCGAACGCTTTAGGCCCGAACTGACGATCATCAACAGCACCGTCGTTCCGGGCACCACGCGGATGATAGCCGAACAGTCCTCAGCCCCGATCGCTTACAGTCCGGTGCGCGGCAAGCACTTTCGGATGGTGGACGACCTGCTCAAATACCGCAAGTTCGTCGCCGGTATTGACGAGCAGGCCGCAACTCGCGCCGCCGAACACTTCTGCGCAGCCGGCCTGACGGTTCAACGGATCAATAAACTGGAAACTCTCGAGTTGGCCAAGCTTGCGGAGACCACTTACTTCGGTGTGTTGATTTCCTTTGCACAGGAACTCAATCGGTACGCGAATCAGGTACACGGCGACTACGCGGAAGCCCTGGACTTTTTCGACGAAGTCGATTTTTTGCCCCACACCAAATACCACCCTGGCTTCATCGGCGGGCATTGCGTTATTCCAAACATCCAGTTGCTGCGCACGATCCAGACGTCGCCGCTGCTGGAGGCGGTACTCGAATCTAATCGGCTGCGCGCCGAAGAACAGGCTAACGAAGCGAAGACCGCGGCGCCCGGCGCGCCCACCGCGGAGTCCGCCGCACGCGGCCGCGAACGAATTGTCGGTTCCGCTCCGAAACTAGGGGCTGCTGTCGAGCGAAGTTCGTCGCCGACTCTAGAGAAACGATAATGGAATGTGCCCAGCCATCGAGGACATACAAGCCGCCGGCAAGCGCAATGCTGTGCGGCATGGCTGTGCTGGGCCTTCTGGCACTATTGATGCTTCAGTCGCGGAACGTTGCGCTTGGCATCGTTGGCATTGCAGGCGGAATATTGATGATCTGGGTTGCCTGGCGCGTGCAGCGCGACGAGGCTCAGCTGCTATGCGCCCTGCTGGTGATCGAAGAACTCAGCGGGGCTACCTTTTTGCCGCTTACCGATAATCAGCACTACATGGTCCGCTACCCATTGCTGATAGCATTTTGCGTTACCGCAGTGTGGACGGGATCGCGAAGGATGGAGATTTGGCGAGGTGGATTTCGCGACTACCTGATTTATTTCGGCTTGGGTGTCATAAGCATTGGTTATTCGTTGGTGCCGGAGTATTCCGCCGCCAGGATAGGGGCCGCATTTCTGATATTTATGGGGATAGTCACGATAGCGTGGTCGGTAACTGACCGAAAAAGCGTCGACCGTCTGCTGAAGTGGTACCTAATCGGCACCGGGATCGTGTGGATAGTGGTGTTACTCGGCATGGTCCTTATGTCCCAGGATCTGGTGTGGGACGTCGAGAAAGTGAGCGGCGTGGTGCGGCTGCGAAGCATATACGGTTCGCCGAACGCGATTGGGGAAATGGCACTCGCGACGATCGGTACCGGAATGGTCGTCTGGGGCTCCATGGATGGATGGAAGCGGGTGCTGCTCGGGGCAGAGATGGCAATTGCATTGGCGCTCGGCGTGCTCGCGGATTCGCGTTCGCCGTTTGTCGGTGTGGCGGTTGGCGGACTGTTGTATTTGATTTGGAGATACCGGATGCGCGCGGTGCCGATGATTGTTGTGCTGGGTGTGGTGAGCGTTGGGCTTGTTTCCCAGCTGAATCCCAAATATCTGACGCGCGGCAACGTGTCGAGTCTGACTGGGCGGACCGAGATCTGGAGATTTGCGATCGAGAAGATCGAACAGCGTCCACTGTTCGGATGGGGCTTCGAGGTGGAAGGGGAAATCATGAAGGCCCGCGACTTCCCGATCTGGTGGGGGCCGTGGGAGGAGGGGCCGCGCAGCTCTTTGCACAACGAGTACCTGTCAAAAGCGGTCAGCCTCGGTGTTCCTGCGCTGCTCTTTTGGGTGTTTTTCTTCATGCGCCCGTGGCTTGCGCTGCTAAGAAGCAAGGAGGATCCGTGGAATTTGAAACCGCTGTTCTTTCTCGTTGTCGTTCCAGTTCTGCTCCTGGACTTTACCGAAGGCACCGCGGGTGAGTGTCGCTTCGCGGTGGGAATCATCGCGACGCTTGGTTGGGCACTGGCGGAAAGGTGGCGACTGGCGACTAGGCAGCGGCGTGCCGCGACGGTTTCACCGCAGCCCCTCATCCTGACGACACCTTCGCTGCGGCGGACAGGCTGATGGATTCGTGCTCTCAGGCGGCGAAATGAATCACAATTCTCTTCCGATTCTGATGTACCATGCGATCCGCTCGGCGGCGGACAGCGTGCTGCCGCCGACCGCGAGTATCGAGCATGCGGTCGAAACGGGCGATTTTCGCGCTCAACTCGATACGATTGTCAATTGCGGGTATCGCACGATCAAGCTCGAGGATCTCGATCGTCCCCTGGCGGCGGCCAAATCGCTCCTGATCACTTTCGACGACGGTCATCAAAGCGATCTGCTGGAGGCCGCACCCGAACTTGCGCGGCGAAATCTGCACGCGCTTTTTTTTGTCATTTGGTCCTATCTCGGGCGTCCCGGTTATATGACTCGCGAACAGGTGCTGGCGTTGAGAGGGCAGGGATTCGAGATCGGTTCACATGGTCTAACTCACGTACGACTGACTCAGATAAGTGTGGCCGAGGCCTCGCGCGAGGTGTGCGAATCGAAACGGCAATTGGAGGATTTGCTCCAGGAACCGATTGCGGCTCTGGCGATTCCATTTGGGTACTACAACGATCAGGTGCTTCAGGCCGCGTGGGCCGCGGGCTACCAGCGGGTCATGACGTCAGATTTCAGAGTTGCCAAACGCAAACGTCGGGTGATGCCCCGGATGGGTCCGATGGCGGACACCACTTCCCGGGATTTCCAGTGGATGCTCGAGACGAGCAGCGGCGCCGCAATCGGTCATCATGCGATCGAAGCCATAGGGGTGCGACTGCGGCGCCTGACCAGTTACGCGGAAATGCTGATGGCGCGCGCTCACAAGGTGGAAGATTTAACGAAGGCCGAGAAGTGATCGGCGAGGACTAAGAAATAAAATACAATGCGTGAAAGTCAAATGGCCGACTTCTTCCGGGCTCTGGGACATAAGATCGTCCAGACCAAGAGTTGTTTCTGGTATAGTTCGCATCGCTTCCTGTACAAGAACCTGCCGATCCATCGCTGCGTGGATCCTTCGCAAGCCGAACTGACTAAGGTAATGATCCGGGGTGCGGCATTGGCAATTCGCTATCCGGGGACTCCTGGTGACGCGACTGCCGACGGAGGAATGTACATCTGCTCGGATCCGAACTATGAGTTCGCGTCGCTCTCGGCAAACGCACGCAGTCATACCCGGCGGGGGCTTGCCCGCTGCACCATTGAACAGATGGACTTCAAGGATCTCGCAGTCCAAGCCTATCCGCTCATCACGGAAACGAATCTGCGCCAAACCGGAAAGCAGCCGCATCGCAACGAGTCGCAATGGAAATCGTTTTGCGATCTTGCAGGTAGATGGCCGGGCCTTGAGGCATGGGGTGCATTCATCGATGGCGAACTAGCGGCCTTTATCGTTGCTATACTGGCTGAGGATTGTTACTACATCCATCTACAAAAAAGCGCATCCGCACTGCTCAAGCACTATTCAAACAATGCGCTTCTGTTTACCGTAATGAAAACGGCGCTGGCTCGTCCGGAGGTTGGCTTTGTCGCGAACGGTCAAATCGCGCTGGCCGCAAAAGAGGGGCTTTTTCATTTCAAGACCAGCATGGGCTTCGAGATTCATCCCTTCAAAGAGCAAATGGTTTTTAATCCGCTGATAAAGCCTGGTCTATGGGCAGGCAAAGCAGTGACCAGCCGGCTCACGAGAATTGTTCCGGAAAACCTTTTCTGGCGCAGGGTTTCGAAGGCGCTTGAGCTGGCTGGAGACTGAACTGCATGCCTGCGGAAATGCCGATCGCAGGTTGCACTGGAAGCGGAGAATGTGATGGCGGGGTCGACTACTCGAGGATGGCCGGCCCGCGCCCTATTTCACCATGCGCCCAAGAATTCCCGCGCGCAATCCTTCGAGTGACCGATACCGATTGACGAGTCTTTCGTAGCCCACCCCGACCAGAAACGGCAGGAAATTGAAAACCAGGTACCTGGGCTCGGGCTCCCACATCCGAAGGTCGATTCGCTCGAAGCCCGCGTTATAGCCTTCGGCACAAACGGTCTTGCGGGAATTCAGACGATAATAAGTGGGCCAGGGGTCGTGCACTCCGGGAGGATACCCACGCGCCCAATTGGCGACCAGATGGTGAAACCAGCTGGGAGTCAGCTTCGCGACGATCGCGACATAGTGCCAGGAATTTGGAGTACGAAAGAAAAACATCCCACCTTTTTTGAGGACTCTATGCACCTCACGCAAGAATTTATTGGGCGCAGACACATGTTCGAGCACCCAATCACAGACAACCGCGTCGAATGTGTTGTCCTCGAACGGCAGCGGGTCGTCTGATCCGACTACGTGGGCTTCATCCAGTTCAGGGTTGCGAAGCACCTCTGGATCAATGTCGGCGCCGACAACACGCGCGACCTCGCCTTTGAGGACGCGGATTGGCCCACGGTCGGCAGGCGGACCGGCGCCCAAATTAAGTAACACCGTTTGGCGAGTGATCTGCGTTCGTATCCAACCGTAGAAGGCAACCCCACCGTCGCGAGTCTGGTCCGGATAAAAACGCTCAAAGGTACTTGTCGATATCATACAAAACCCTGCCGGCCGGTATTTGACACGCCTGAGCCCGCTATAAGAGTCGAGACTGGAAAAGCGCCGACCGTCCACCCGGGTGTCGCCGGGCTGTGCTGTAATGAAAATATATAAAAAAGCTATAAATGTCAAGAAATTATAAGAAAAAAGGGGAAGAACGGTATAGACAACAATAGAGTTGTGGGGGTAGACTTGATTCAGCAGTAGGCTCTTCCGGATCTCAGAGTCCAATGCGGATCATGAAACGACCCACATTTCCAAAGAAGAAGCGGACCCCGGATGCTCCGTTCACCAAGCCAGCCGAAGGACCGTTCGAAGCTCAAACGCTATTCAAATACTTTCCAACGCTCAAACTCGACAAACTCAAACGGCTGGCCGGGGCGATGTCGCTAGCGCGTTTAAGTCGAGGCGATCGCGTCTTGGGTGACCTCGAGTCGCGAACCGACATCCTGCTGGTCTTAAAGGGGGCGATCGCGGTGATCTGGCAGCGCGATCGCGGGCATCAGGTACTCGTGACTCTGCTGGCGCCAGGCGAGATGTTTGGGGTGTCTTCCTCCTTCCTGCCGGAGTTGGCAAAAGGTCTGAGAGGATATGCTTTCACTAATAGCCTGGTAGCTACAATCGATTCGAAGAAACTTCTGGACATACTGCTCGGCGTTGACCTGGAGGCTTTCAAATCCGCGACGGGAATGACGATGGGATGGTCGTTCAATACGCTTATGCGGTACATAAGGATGGTCCACCTGTTGCCGCGCGACCGGCTGGTGATTGCGCTGATCGAAATGGCAGCTAAGTTTGGCGTACGTGATTCGAGAGGCCTGATAGTGAATTTGCCGATCAGTCAGAAGGACCTGGCCAACCTGCTAGGTGCATCGAGGCAGACGGTCAACGCGGATTTGGGCCACCTGGTGCGCTTGGGCGCGGTCGTCAATCTGCACCACCAGATGGTTGTGGTCCCGGAAAAGCTCTTCGCCCTGATTGACGATTATGGAGTCCATCAGCTTGGGGCTTCGAGTCGACATTTTGGATCCGAAGTCGAGCTAGCCCTCGATTAGTTCGCTCTCGCAAAATTGACGTCGTATCTATGAAGTAGCCTGCCATCGCAACTACCTCGCCATTTGTGATGCTCTTGGCCTGCTCGATTGCAGGATTTTCTCAACTGGCCGCAAGATGCACGCAAGGAGATGCTGACAGTGGCGTTGCTACCGTCGTCATCGCCACGCCGAACTCGTCGCCTTCTTTCAGTTTCGGGCCAAGCGCCACACAAAAACCGGCGTGGCGTCTGGAATCTGCAACGACCGGCGGGCCCCACAAGCATCCCGTAGTTAAACGGCGGCTGACCGCTTCGATCTGCGCTTCACTCCGACAAGCGTCTGGTGGTTCAATCTAGCAGAGCGTTGGTCCGTCCTGATCGCCAACCAGGCGAACCGGCGCGTTAGCTTAACCACCGCCGGTGTCTCGCGCCTTGAACTTTCTTGTTCTCCTAGCGCAACTGCCTGAGTTCCCGCGCAGCATGCGCGTCCCCAGCCCGCGCAATTCCCTTTTTCCACAGGTAAGATTCCGAAATTGACCTGGGCGCGACGCCCCCGCTGGCAGACCGCCGTCCGTGGCGACTCCTGGTATGACAATTTTAGCCACGCCGCGTTCTGACCGCTCCGACCGGCGCCCTATCCACTCTCCGCCAGTGTCAAGTTCCCGACACTTCTTTCCTTTTTGTGCATTCACAATGACGAGAGCATTGAAATCGACTGCTCCGCTTGTGTAAGTACACCACTCAAGAAATCCGTCGAGCAATCCGATCGATAATCAACGAGGCTGGGCGGGCCGGGGGGAAGAGAAGATATGTCACATCGATCGTCGCTGCGGATTACGGTTCTCGCCTTAAGTTCAATATTCATGTTGCTCGCCAGCGCCAGCCTGAGCCCGGCGCTGGCAAAACTCAGGAGAACCACGGCGACCATCGAGATTACCTCGCCGGACCGATACAGCGTGGTCTCCGGTATCGTCACGATAGTGACCCAGGAACAAGCGCCGATAAGCTGGATGAATGCATTTGTCGATGGACGATGGTTTGTTTCGGACGGGTCGGCAAAACCTTATTCGGTCCAGTGGGACTCGACGACGGTTCCGAACGGCAGGCACACGCTAACGGTCAAAGGCTACAACGACGCAAATCAGCAGCTCGCCCAATCCAGCATAGTCGTCCACGTGTCCAACGCTTCGCCAACTCCAACCATCGTCTCCACTCCGTCCCAGACCACGCCCACGGCGACCTCTACACCCACGGCGACCTCTACACCCACGCCGACCTCCACGCCCACGCCGACTGGCACTACCTACTATGTGTCGCCTACTGGCAGCGATTCAGCTGCGGGGACGTCAAGCGCGCCGTGGCGGACGATTCAGAAGGCGGCCGACATGCTGCAACCGGGGGAGACCGCCATCGTAGCTGCAGGCAACTACGGCGAGCGGGTGTCGATAGCGCGCGCAGGGACGCTAGCTGCTCCAATCGCTTTGCAGGCCGCCAATTCGGCGGACGTCAAGCTCTTGGGCTTCGATCTGTCAGGCAGCAGCTGGGTGCTGAACGGATTTGACATCTCGACCCAAACCAACGGCAGCGCCGGAGTGGGAATCTACGTGACCGGATCGGCCTCGAACGACACAATCGAAAATAATTACATCCATGAGCTGTGCCACGAAGGGATTTTCATGGATCCGACGGTTTCGCACATCTCTGTTCTCAACAACCGCATCTGGCGCGCGGAGATGGCGGGCGCGCAGGTCGATGGCACTAACGATCTTATCCAGGGCAACGAAGTCTGGGGAACCCAGCAGGAGCCGGTCCTGGCAGGTGGAATCTATTCCGGATGCGTGACGCCCGGTGGCGCCGATGCGGACGGATTCCGCTTCTTCGGGCAGTATAACGTCTTCAAATCCAACTACATCCACGATATCTATACAGTGTCGCCGACCAACCCCAACCCGCACACCGACTGCTTCCAGACTTGGGGAAGCACCGCAATGAAAGTGGATGACATCCTGATCGAGCAGAACTTCTGCCGCTGGCCGGTCGCCTCGACCACAGTGGACGCGGAGACCGCGATGATCGAGGGCGTCGACGGGCCGGTGGGGACGGTAACTTTTCAGAACAACGAACTGTCCGACATGCGACAGGGAATAGTGGTGGGGTCCAACGTCGGCGCGCTGAAAATCTATAACAATACCTGGGACCACATCCTGGAAGAAGCTCTGATTTTCAACGACGTCAGATCGTCGGCCGATGAAATAATCAACAACATCTTCTACGATGTCGGCGCCAGTGGCGACTCCTACGCCGAGGTCCCGAGCGGCAGCCCGGTGTTCGAGGCCAACGATTTCCGTATGCCCGGCGGCGCCAGCCTGGGCACCTATCCGACCGTGGAGTCGTATATAAGCGTCGATCCGATGTTCCTCAACTATGGCGATTCGACCGCTGCCGGCGCGGACTTCCATCTGCAGTCCGGCTCGCCTCTCAAGGGCGCCGGGGTCACGCTGCCCGAGGTAACCAATGACTATTACGGAACCAGTCGGGGAACGTCCGGGTACTCAATCGGTGCCGCTCAGTAGCCCTCGCTGCGAGGTGGATTGGACAGCCCATGGCTATTGTCAGAGCGACGTTCGATAATAGTGAATTGACTGCCAGAAGCCCCCGCCAAATCGGGCGCGGATGGAGCGGAGCACGCCTTGGGTCAGGAGATATCTGGGATGCAGGTAAAGTCCGCCATTGTTTAGCGAAAATAGCATGCGGTGGAGTTTCCAGTTCTTGACATTGCGCAGCAACCTGAAGCGCGCCGTCACTCCAAGTGTTTGCATGCCAAAAGAGAAATTAAAGCTAAACCAAAGCGGCTGAGAGTTCATCACCAAATCGGGTTGAGTCTGGTTGCCGACTTCCGCGAGCGGGCCTTTCGCTAGGCGGAAGACGACTGTCTTGTCAAGGTCAGGCATTCGGACGGCGACCGGGCGTAGCATGCGTAACAAGAGCATCGGGTACCTGTCGCGCATCTGTGCCGCAAGGCCGTCGTAGGCCGCAGCGATCTCGGGCATCGTCTTGCTCTCTATCGGGTCGTACGCACGCTGATCCACCCCCGGCAGCTGGTCGAATCGCGCCAGGGCGCGGGATGAATCGTGCTCGGCGCCGAGCTCGTAGGTATCCCCCGGATAAAGTACCACGGTGCGCTGACCATGCCTGCTCAGATGGTCGGCGGCGTCGCGCGCAGAATTGGCAAAGTTGTTGACGTACTTGTTGTCGAGGCTCGAAAAGTAGATGAAACTCGCGAACGGAATGGTGGCCTTCGCGCGTAAGGCGCCATGCACCGACGAGAGATTGTCGAGAACCCGCTTTGCTCTCTGCGGCAGAAATTGCTCGTGGGGTTCAAGTCCGGCGTAAGCGGCGAGGGAAAATTGGTTCAAGAGCACATCGACAGGCCCGATGTCATTGAGAATCCTTTTGCATGCGCCGGTGCTGATACGGGCGTCGTTGGCATTGAAGATGACTTGTCCCTGACTCACGACGGCCAGTGCAGAGTCCATCAGGCCGGCGTGATAGCAATAGACCCTGGTCGCATCAGGCTGGTCGGACAACGGTACGATGTGTCGGTGCGGCAGCGGCTGAAATCGCTCATAGCCAAGCTTGCGAAGCGCCGGAGAAATCTTCGCGTATTCACGATCCTGAATGAGTACAGTTACACGCGTTTTGAAGGCGGCCGGAAACGAGTCGAGGGTCGGAAAGTGACAATGGTCAGGATGCTCATGTGAGATCCAGATATAATCGATCTTCTCGAGCATCGCCTGATCGAACTTGGGTTCGGGTAGCAGACTCCACGAGTTGTTGAATATCTTTCCGAATAGCCACGGGTCCATCAGGATCGATGTATCGCCGCAATCTGCGACGATGCATGCATGTCCGACCAAGTGTATCTTCATGGTTCTTTAGCCTGACTGTTCGGTTCCGGCATCGGAGCTTCGCGGCCCTTTGCAGAGCGTGGCCCGCAGAAGGCCCCTTCTTCCAGGGGCAAACCCAAATCGAACCGCGCCATACAAGCGGTGACCATGGCGAGTCTTCTTGGTGGGGCGCTTTGTATCCATGCCCCTGTAATGAGGAGGGGGGTGGAGCGGCCGGGGGCGGGCCGAGAAGGACGGAGGGGGGCCGCCCTTTAGCCCGGGACGCCACCCGGCCGTCCGAAGGAAGCATGTTTCCAAGATCGTCTTCTTCATCTCGGTGAAAGATTCATTGAATTTGACATAGAAAGATAGATAAGGCAAGACGACATTACAAATAAATATAAAAAATATGAAATGTGTTGATTTATCTTATCTTAATATAATTATACATCCTTGTATTAGCCTTTAATATTTGGTAGGTTAAAAAACGAACCGGATTTAGGGGCTTATCATCACGAAGAATCGACGAAATAGAGACTGGACGAACCTCGAGACGGCCACCAAAGGTTTCTCTGGAAACCGCCTGCGACAGGGATAATTCGTGAAAGTCACGCTCGTTTCGCATGCTTCGGTCATAATCGAGTCGCACGGTCTTCGAATCTGGACCGACCCATGGCTCCGCGGGAAGGTCTTCAATCAATCGTGGTCATTGTTCCCGCCGGCCGCATTTGACCCGGCGGTACTGGACGGAATCGACTATCTGTGGATTTCGCACATTCATCCGGATCACTTTCACATTCCGAGTCTGAATTCGCTGCCGCCCGACTTCAAACGGCGGGTCAAGGTCTTGTTCCAGGACAATCACGCCGATCAAGTCTTCGAAGTGCTGGAAAAATGCGGCTACAAGAACTTCCAGGTGATACGGCATCGAAAGCAGACCGCGCTCGGCGACCAGACGTCGGTTTACTGCTACGGGGTTGGGACGCTCGATTCCTGCCTGGGCGTGATCGAACCGGAAGGGGCTTTGTTCAACGCCAATGACGCGAGGCTGAACACCGCCGATTGTCGCCGGGTGAAGTCGGACATTGGGCGGATCCACGCGATGCTCAGCCAGTTTTCGCTCGCGGTCTACAATGGCTTTCAGCCGCGCGACTCCCACCTCACGCGCGGCGCCGCGGCGGTGCTCGAGAAAATTTTCGGCAATCACGCGGACCTCGGCGCAAAAGTCACCATTCCATTTGCGAGCCTGATGCGGTTTTCCCTGGCGGACAATCGCTATATGAACGCCTTTGCCAATCGTCCACGCGACGTGTGGGAGTTTGCGCGTCGGCGCGGTCTCGGGGTGGCAATCCTGTTCCCCGGCGACGCTTACGATTCGTCTGTAAGCTACGACTCGACCTTGCCACTGGAAAAGTACGATGCGCTCTATGAGACCATCGAGCAGTTTGCCTACGATACGCCGGCGGTCGTCCCGTTACAGTCGATAGAGAAAGCGTTCCGCGAGATGGTACGCCATCTGCGTGAAAAATATCCCGTTCTGCTACTGCGTATGCTGAGGACTGTGGTGGTGAAACTGCCCGACCTTGACAAAACCGTGGCGTTCTCCATCCCGGCTGACTCGTTCAGCGAAGTCGGAGCGCAGCAGCCGCCCGACCTTATAATGTGTTCGCAGGCGCTGCACTTCTGCTTCTTCACACCCTATGGATTGCAGACGCTGTCGAGTTCGGCGCAGCACACGATGCTTCGAAATCGGCTCAACTGGCGGATTCACCGGGCGCTGTTTGCGCTGAACAATGCGCATGCGTATGGCCGTCTCAAGTATATGCTCAGCAGCGACACCATGAGCTTTCTCGGGAAAAGGCTTCGAGCGGCGGCCCGCTATACAGACCTCACGCGCGCTCGAATCAGATTCCCTGACCACTATCACCCCAAGGATCGTGCCAATTGAAGCGGAACCAACTGTCAGGCCGGTTTGTTGGAGCAGGCCTCGAGATGAGCAAGTATCTGGCAATAACTCCGGCCCGCGACGAAGAGCAATTTCTGCCCGGATTGATTAGCAGCATGGTGGCGCAAACGCGCCTACCGCAGCGCTGGATCGTCATCGATGACGGCTCGGCCGATGGCACCGCGCAAATCCTCGATCAGGCCGCACGGCAACATCGCTGGATCCAGCCGATACATCTCGGGCGAAATCGTCCCCGGGAAGCGGGCGGCGAATCGGTGATTATGCAATTCCTTCCACGCGATGTCTGGCAGGACGTTGATTTCGTTTTCCGGCTCGATGCGGACTTGAGTTTTGCGCCAGACCTCGTGGAACTGATGCTCAAGGAGTTTGCCACCAATCCTGAGCTGGGAATCGCGGGCGCTACCTTGTACGAGCCAAGCGATCGTCGCTGGCTCGCAATGCCAGCGATTCATTCGTTTCACACCCGCGGCGCCACCAAGATGTACTCGTCGGAATGCTTCGCCGCGGTCGAACCGCTGGAAGGATGTCCGGGCTGGGACACGATCGACGAGATGCGCGCGCTGAGAGATGGCTTCAAAACCCGGAGCTTCCCGCATATCTGCGCGTACCATCACCGCCCGCAGGGCGAGGCAGCCGGGGCTTGGCGAGGCCAGTTCGGCAAGGGGCAGACGGCTCACTACATCGGCTATTCGCCGATCTTTCTACTCGCCCGAGCCGCGCGGCTGGCGGTTACCCGGCCGCTGTCGGCATTGTGTATGGTGGCCGGATATTTCGAGAGTCACCTGAGGCAGCGTCCGACCGTCAACGATCCCGGGCTCATCAGTTTCATACGCCGTCAGCAAGTGCGCCGCTTGTTGATGCTGGATTCAGTGTGGCGCTGAACCCAATGAGGTTGCGATCAGAACCAGAGTTGGTAGTCGATCTGTGTTGGCAAAGGTAACTCACGTGGACAGCTATTTAGGTCGGACTCAACGGCTTTTTCTGGTCATGAGGACGGGGAAATTCGGAGCGCTCGCACGAGAACTCAGCAAGCGAATGTTTTCGAATAAAGAATCGTATCTGCTCCGACGCGACCTCACCGTCCCATTTCATTGCGCCGCGCCGAAACAGCCGATTGAAATAAGGCCAGTCCGCGATACCGATATACCCGAGATTCTCAGAGCGCGCCCCGGACGCTTGCTCATCCTGCGAGCCAACATTCAGACCTGCTACCTCGCCGTAACCGCGAGCGGTGAGATCGCCTACATGCAATGGTTAGTTGCGCGGGGTGAACTCGAACGATTTAAGCCCTTTTTCGACGGTGACTTGAAAGACCTCGGTAAAGATGACGTCCTGCTTGAATTTGCCTATACCTTCGAAGGGTTTCGGGGGCAAAAAATAATGGGTGCCGCGATGGCTGCGATCGCGGAAAAGGGTCTGCAAAGCGGCGCTCGTTTTGCGGTCACCTACGTTCAGAAAGACAACATTCCGGCGCTCAAAGGCTGCGCCGCAGCAGGCTTCTTCCCTTATCTGACCCGGGTGGAAAAATGGCGAGGCTTTTCGTTTACGGAATCTTTCAAAAACCTTCCAAACGATGCGCATGGTCCGTTTGCGGCGGAAACCGCAACGTCGCTATCGCCGAGTTCAACCCTTCCTGAGCGCGGCGCGCACACCTGATCGCACCATAGGGATGTGGGGAAAGAACGGGTGGCAGAGAGCTTTCTGATAGCGTCGGGTTCGGTGGATATTACGCCGTGGCGGCCGATGAGGCTCGGCGGTTTTAGCAAACGAATTGCACCGTTCACATCCATCGCCAGTCCGCTCGAAGCAAATGTACTGATCATAAAAAACGCCTCGTCGAGTGTGACGATTGTTAGCGTCGACCTCCTTTATCCTGGCGAAACGTTACGGGCTCATCTGATAAAGAATCTCGGACTCGCCGGCAAGGAGGAAGAGCTGTTCTTCTGTGCGTCGCATACGCATTCGGCGCCTATGACAGCTCCATCGATGACGCGTTTGGGAGTTCCTGACGCCGAGTACGTTGGTTATGTTGCGGACCGAATAACGACCTTAATCAAGTCCATCCAGCGTGAAGGGGAGTCGTGCTCCTGTAGCTACCATCAAGGGGCCGCAAATCACTCGATGAACCGGCGGCTGATTCGCCTTCGCCTGACGCGGTCCGGGCTCGTCAGATCTTCGGGTTTGGGACCCAATCCGAAAGGGAACCGGGACGAGAGCGTGCGAATTCTCAAAGTCTCGAAGCCTGGCGGCAAGTTGGCGGCGGTAATCTGGAATTACGCGTGTCACCCTACTGAATTTCCGGGCTTCCTCGAGATTTCGGCGGAGTACCCGGGAATAGTTCGCGCCCGCTTGCGATCTGAATTCGGCGAGATTCCTGTTCTTTTCCTGCAGGGTTTCTCTGGCGATGTCCGTCCCCCGTTTTCCGGGAGAAGGCCTGGGATTGCGGGTTTCGCCCAAAGAATCCTGGTAGGGCCGCAATTTCGGAGACCGCTCGAGCGCGAATGGGAGGAATGGGCGAACAGCCTGGCGGACTCGGTCGCTTCGTTCGCACGGTCGCCGCTGCGGAGCTTGAAGATAGACTCGCTGATACTGAAACGGATCGAGGTCCCTGAATACGAGGTTGCCGCCGGCGGCAGCGGCGAGAAATCCCTCAACTGGCATCTAATCGACTGCGGTGGGTTTCGGATTGTGGGCGTTAACGCCGAACCTGTGGTCGACTACAGACGCCAATTGGAAGCATGCTTTCCCGAAAAGCCGTTACTAACCGTCGGATGCCTGGACCAGCCCATCTGTTACTTGCCGACTGACAAGATGATTCCCGAGCGGGGCTATGAAGTCGAGGGCTTTCGAACGCTATTCAATTTCGCCGGACGTTTTCGGAATCGATTACAGGACGCCGTCATCCGACGGATGAAAGCGGCAACGACCTCCTAAAACAAGACGCTGTCGGAGAGCCTACGAATGAACAACTGCTGGGTTGTCGGAATGGTCCGTATTCGCTGCCTAATGGCAATACTGATTGTGTTGATCGCCGCTGGTGGTGCAATGGCAGCACAAGGCCTTTGGGTCGCCAATTCGCAGAGTCTCGCGGAATTCCAAGGCCCACTCAAAAGCGGCAGGACGCCAGCCCATCGTGTTATCCGCAGCAAAATCCTGGACGGAAGCTCTACCATTGCGTTCGACGGGAGTGGGAACCTGTGGGTGACTAATTTCAATACCAACACGATTCTCGAGTTCAAAAAGGCACAACTTAAGCGCTTAAGAAGAAATCCGGCTCCAGCAGCGGCGGTGACCATTTCCGAAGACTTCAACAGTACTCTCGATGGTCCCGAGGGGCTTGTCTTCGACACCTCCGGAAATATGTGGGTCGGAGCGGAGCACGGACAAGAGATCCTGATGTACGCGCCGGCGCAATACGCTGCAAGCGGCAACCCCACTGCCACAGCGATCCTCAACGCGAACAGCTTCAATTTCGATTCGCCATCGGAGCTCGCGTTCGATGCAGTGGGCAATCTATGGGTCGTCGACGAAGACATATTTAACGGCAATGGCGGCGCAGGTGAGGTCTTTGAATATACTAAGGCGCAAATCACCGGGTTATCGGCGGGTACTCACTACATCGATCCAGTGTTTGGAATCGCTCTACCATGGTTCACGCATCTTGAGGGCTTGGCATTTGACAGCATTGGTAATATGTGGCTGGCGGACGAGCGCGGCGTGAACGTTTACAAGTTTGCCGCGGATCAACTAACCGGGACAGGAATGTCTCAGAATCTCACACCCGCTGTGGTCTTGAGCCCCACCAGCGAATCGGGTCGTTGCCCTGAGAGCCTCGATGGTCCCTACGGTATCGCGGTCGATCAGAAAGGTAACTTGTTCGTGAGTAACGCGAACCTTGCGGGCCAATGTTTCGGTAGCCTGGTCAAGTTTTCTGCCGAAAGCATCCAATCGAGTGGCAGCCCCATTCCGAAAGTGGTCATCACCACGACCCGACACGGCAATAACATCAACGATCCGAACAGTCTGACATTCGGGCCATTGCTACCTTAAGTGAGCAACCGCCAGCGAGTCGGCTAGTTCCCACCCGTTTCGAGATTGCCTGTAAGCCCGGGGCGCGAATTCGTCGTTGACGAAGGCAGAAGCGCCTACCGTCGCCGAGCGCATCCGCCACGAAGTCGATCTACCTCAATTCTGCTGGTTTCTAGGGGGTAGGCCAGATCGCCATAATCATCCAGCCTGGCAGGGAGCACCTTTTCCTCCTAGTCCTTAGGAACTGAAGAAGACACCTTCAGATGGTTCTTTACACCTCGCACGCCGCTCGCATTTCTCGCAATCGCCTCAGCGCGTGATGCTACTGCAGAATCGTGTACCGTGCCCCTTAGCGTCACGACGCCGGCGGTGGTGGTGACGTGAATCTGGCCAGACCGCAGGTCCTTGGCGGCAGCGAGCTCTGTTTTCACCGCTGTCGTGATTCTCGTATCATCCAGCGCCGTAACGGTCCCGTGATAAGCGTTCTTCGCCGCGCTTTCAGTGTTTTCGCCCGCCTGATGCATCGAGTCGCTGGCGGAAGTGCCACCGGTCTGTGCGAAAACCGGCGGTGCCAACCAAATTCCAAGAATCACAGACTGCGCCAGAACCAGTATCTTGATCTTGCTGCTCATAAGTGTAATCTCCTCTGAATTATTGGGTTGAAATCCTACGCGAATTATTCTCGCCTCTTCCTCGGAGCAGTGAAAGCACCAGAACCAACACCACAGTGCCGCCCACTGAATAGGAAGATGGAAACTCCTCACGCTGTTCGATCACGAGGATGAAGCTATCGTATCGATAAACGCCCAGAGACGAGGAGCACTATCAGAATAATGACTACGATTCCGCCGATTCCGATTCCCCCGGCAGGTCCATAGGCATAATAACCACCGCCGCCGCCAAACAGCAGAAGCAAAATCAGAATTATTAGCAGTGGCGACATGTGGCTACCTCATGAGGGCGGAGAGTTAAGACTAATCCAACCCGCAAGACTACCGAAGTTGTAGCATGTTTCCACCACGAATAACAACTGGAGTGAAGCTACTCAGGGCTCTCGCGAGTAGCGTTCCGGTAACGCATCTGGCGGTGAGAGGCCGTTAGCGAAGCCGAACTGTGCGCAGGGCAAAGTGTGTGTTAATGCACGATATATGGTCGGCGAGCGAATGCCCGGCATGCTGAGGGATGAGTCGCCGAGGCCACGAGTTATTTCATCGAATGTCGGACAGACGATATATGTTACCCGGAGAACCGGAATGTCAGATTAGAACCTACCTGCCGAGTAATCGTTCATGATATCTTAGCTGCTATGAAGAATATTGTAACGAAAGCTGCTAGATACACTGCCTTTGCGGGTATTGCGCTCTTGATGGGTACGTTGGGTGTCGCCGGATGCAAGGCTACGGTTGAGGGTCCCGGACCGGCGGCGCAAGGGCCGGCTGGTGCACCCGGAGCGCCAGGCCCGGCCGGAGCGCCAGGAGCAATGGGCGAGACGGGTTCGCAAGGTGCACCGGCTGCGGCAACGAAGTCCTCCGAGTCATCCACCACGACCGAGTCCAACACCAATCCCGATACCGGTGGCAGCACAACCACGGAGAAGTCCAAGACCGAGAAAAGCAGTAACTAACTGTCGAAGGGCCGCATAGTGTCGCTCGGCAGCCAGATCCGTATCGTCTGGCATACGAAGCAGGGTGTGACCTTTCATCTGGAATGATTCCCTCTCGACCGAGGCGCGGCATACTCCGCTGGTTCCTTGGCCTGGCTGGGTCGGAGGAGTCTATGTGCAGTGTGTCATGATTGTGGGGCTGGTCGCCGGCTACATCGGGAGCAAGATTGAGTGACGGCGGCTCAGGAGTAAACCGCTTAATGTAGGGGCGCGGCTTTTATCCGTCCGGCAACACTGACAGCTAGATCGCAGGGGGATGTGGCGGAAATGAAATCCGCTCAACGGTTCGCCACCTCAGCGTGATGAGTCTTGCGGTCGTTATCCTCGTTAGCGCTTGTGGCACCACTAGCACCAGCAAGGAAACAACCACTACCTATGTCCCGGCGCCGCCGGCGCCGGCTGTCGTGCAGGCTCCGGCAGAAGTTCCCGCTCCTGCGCCCGCACTACTGAGCGGGGTCATGAAGTCGGCTGTAGGCGCAATACGTGCCGGGCATATTGCGGCCAGCGCGCTAGGTGGGTCGCGGTAAAAAGATCAACTGACCTGGCACTAGAACGCGGGCAACCCGGCGTCGATAATTCGATCGCTTGCCTGTGCTCAAAGCATAATCCGAATGATTTCTTGGTGGTTTGAAGGAGGCGGGAGTAGCCTGTGCCCCTCGGGCGCTGAAGGGGACCAGCTCAGCGCGCGGCGGAAATCGAATAACTCGTGCAAGATTACCAAAATTTTCTTAGCTCCCGTCCCCGTCGAGTCGCAAAAGGCCACGTACATGCGAAGATTTCGCGCGATTCTCCGGAGAATCCGCAACATCGGTGATTCGCTGGCGGAGGGCAGGGTGGGAAGACCTCCACCTTACGACCCATTCGCTCACCCAACCGGCTTCGCCATAGAGTGGACCTGAAAGGATTCGGACCCGCGTCTTAGATGCAAGGAATCCGGCGCGTTCGATCACCTTGACCTCGGTTCCTTGGTTCCTTGCGCAATCAAAAAAGCCTCACTGTGAAGGACCATCATGGCGATTCCCGTCTTGTCGTCAGCTACTGCCAGTTTGACCAACTCATCGAACGCTTGAAGATCCCGGCAAACGACGACATCGGGTCCACCCGTATCAACCGCTAGGCGACCGTGTTCGCCGATGTTGGGCCGGTCGGTCATCGGGGGAGCGGCAGTAGCCTCTGATAGCGAACTTCAGAAAGGTGTCTGCTCCTTCCGGTTCCGTTTGGCCGAGCTGATGGCCGCAGTTATTGCAGCAGACTGGATCCCGACAAGGCGACTGCGCCGCAAGCGGGACAAAATTGCTCGGTGGGCGTCGAACGCGTCCGGTGCTGAGCCGTTGTCCACAGTTGCTGCAATAATCCGATCCGGGAGGAACGGATGCGCCGCATGCGAAACAGAATTCGTGAATCGGGATCACTAAGGCGGTATGTATCGCACCCTCGCCTACCCCTGGAAATAGGTTGGAATCGATTCGGCGGGTCGGGGAGACTTAAATCGCCGTTGGGAAAGATTAGCCAAGGATTAGCCGAATGCCCTCAGCGCCAGCGGGCTCTCTCCGAGCCCCGGCGCAAAAGTCCTTTAAATACGGCTACTCGGGTGCGGAGGGGGTGGGATTCGAACCCACGAGCGACTTACGCCGCTGCCGGTTTTCAAGACCGGTGCCTTCAACCGCTCGGCCACCCCTCCAAGTCTTATAAATCAAGTATTTACACGATTCTGACGTTCGGCGCGACCGTTCGAGTGCCCGCTTATTGCCCACTTTTTTCCGGTTTCCGCCGGAGAGCTCACATTGCCCGGGGCGGTTCCCGGGTCATTGCCAAGGATGATCTGGCTGAGCCGCCCAACCGCCCCGCTGTCGACCGTCTGGAACCAGTGGCTGTAAATCCTGAGCGTGATCGCCGGGCTTGCGTGCCCAAGTAGAGACTGAACCTCGGTGACTGCCGCGCCTCCCATGATCAGTGCGCTCGCGAAGCTATGCCGGAGCGAATGCATGTTCACCCGGCGGAGTTCTGCGCGCCGGAGCGCGGACCATAGCCCGTAGCGCAGCGCGTTCGAGCGCCGGATCGGTCGGCCATCTGCAGCCGGAAACACCAGATCGTCGGACGACGCAGGACACTGAAGCTTCCAAACCCGAAGCGTGGCTGCGAGCTCGGCCGGAATAGGAATCGTGCGGAGACCTGCCCTCGTCTTCGGCGGATAGAAGCGCGGCCTGATAGGTTCGCCGTTGATGCGCGCCCAGGACACGGTGCGACGGATGTAAATGTATGCGGCTCCGTTCTTGGGAATCTCGATGTCGCCCCAGTGTAGCGCGAACAATTCGCCTGAGCGCGCGCCGGTCAGCGCCGCGGTCGTGAACAGCGTGCGGTAAAGACCTGGCGTCGCCGCATTCAGCATCGCGCGGATTTCATCCGGACTCAGAATCGCGTCGGGGCCAATCGCGTCGTCGTTGCTACCGATCTCGTCCTCGCCCTGCCGTAGCTCACGCGCCGCCATGAACGCGCGCTCGACGCGGTCCACCGGATTGCTGATGGCGTCGCCCCGGCGGATCGCCGCGCGAAAAACCGCCCCGACGATTCGGATGATCGAGTTGATCGTACGAGGTGCGTAACCGTCCGCGCGCAAGTCGTCGCGCATCTTCTCGATATTCCCGACCGTGATCCGATCGAGTCTCAGAGCGCCGATGCGCGGCAGTATATGTTTGTCCAACCGGCCTCGGAGGTCGGCAATGTGGGACGCGCGCCGGTCGGTCTTCGATTTGAACCACAGTTCGCCGGCGTCCTTGAAGGTCGGGATTTTTGCGCGATCGAGATATTCCCCGCGCGACGCCTTGGCCGAGGTCTCGGCGAGATGCTTCTCCGCCGCTTTCTTCGTCAGGAAAAATAATCGCCGTCGCGAGCCGTAGGTGCCCATCGGGCGATAATCCAGCCGCCAAGGGCATTCGCAATTCTGGCCCTTG
>DATLST010000023.1:0-6174 GCA_035534055.1 Candidatus Acidiferrales bacterium
GTGGGTGCGGTTGCAGAAGAACGGCAAGTCGCGTAATATCTATAACGCGGGGTGGAGCAGCCTGGTAGCTCGTCGGGCTCATAACCCGGAGGTCGTTGGTTCAAATCCAACCCCCGCAACCATTCCATCTTAATGCACCAACGCGGGTTGCTGCACCGCACCTTCTATCGTAGTCCCAACTTGGGTGCAAAGTGGGTGCAGAATGTCGCCCAACTGCGCCGCGATCCTCGCATCATCCGCGCTGGCAACGTGAGTGTACGTGCCGAGCGTAAGACGCGGATCACTGTGCCCAAGCCTTTCCTGACGCACCTTCATCGGCACGCCGAGACGATCCATCATCGTTTCGTTCGCGTGCCGGAAAGCGTGCAGCCCGCCGCCCTTAATTCCAAGCGATTCGAGCAACGGTCGCAGCTTTCGTTTCACAACAAGGTTTGAATCCCACGGCGTGCCCCGGCTGGTAGCAAAAAGCAGCCGCAATTCATTCGGACGCCGCCGCCGCAGAAACTCCGCAAGGTGCGCGCACAACTGCGGCGAAAGCGAGAATGTACGGTGAGCGTTCTCCGTTTTCGGGCTTTGGATTTTCCCATGCCATGAACTCTGCCGGATCGAAACGAGACGCCGCTCGAAATTCAAATCGTCCAGTTGCAATCCGCACAACTCACCCGCGCGCATCCCCGTTTCAGCCGCAAGCCAATAAAAGGTTTTGCATGGCTCTTCCGCCGCCGCGATGATGCGCTGCACCTCTTCTAGTGAATAGAAAAACCGACGCGCGCGATTGGACTTTGGTAGCACGATGCAATCGCAGGCATCATGCGTCACGTAACCCCACGCGCGAGCCGACTTCCACATTGAGCGAATAGTGATATAGAGATTCCTGACCGTCTTCGGGCTTGCCTGCACCCCGGAAAGGAAACGCTGTACCAACTCCGGGCGAATCTCCCGCAGTTGCAATCGGCCAAAAAACGGAATCAACCACTTGCGGATATGACTGTGGACTGTCCCTTGATGCGATGGCTTGTGCTGCGACAGCACCATCGCTTCATATCGAGATGCGAACTGCTGAAACGTTGCCGTCGGCCGCGCCCGATAGCTTGGATCGTTCACCGTCGAAAGCCGAGACTGCAATTCCCTCTCGGCCAACTTCCGAGTAGGAAACTCTTCGATTGTGCCGATTGCGTCGGAACGATAGACGCGCCGCACGCGGTCTGCCTCGATTACGTCCTCGCGCCATCGTGCGATCCACATACGCCGCTTCACCCCACGAAGAAACAAACTTCCTTTTTGAAACCGTCTGCGAGCCAAGAGATCACCTCTTTGCCCGCCGACATACTGCCCGGCGCGAAGAGTACCACTTACTTGTAGTAAGAGCGCCGATTTTTCGCCGCATTGCTTCTGGGAATCACGCCCGGGGCTAGATATCAGAGGATTTTCGCGGGAATTGCGGCCAGATTCGAGGCCGCGCGACCGTTCAAGCACACCACCGCTCCGCCGCGCCGCAGCTTGCGCCATCCGAATTGTGGACAATTTATTCATGGGGCCGCCGCATCACGCACAAGAAAATCGCCGAAATCCGTTGTGCGACCATCGCCATGCAAAGGCAGATAGCCTTGCGCGACTAAATCGCCGACGAGACTCAATCGGGGAATCGAGCCGCCATTCGGAAGAAATTTTCCCTCAAATGAAAGACTGCCGGGCTTTTCCAGCCCCATGCGCTTGCACGTCGGACACGGACAATTCGCCTTTTCTTTCTTCGGGCACTTCCCGTAGAATTTCCCGAGCGCGTGAACTCGTTTCGCACCGTCGAACGAAAGGATCAGAGATGCCAACCGCTCTGCCGTAACAGCGGGCGGCTTGCTCAAATATTTGAGCAAGTGATTCAGCGCCCAACGAACGGCACGCTCAGGATCGCGCCGGAATCCCTTCACTTCCTTCTCTTCTGTAATAAAAAATCCCGTACTAGGCACGCCGAAACGCTTTTTAGTTTCAGTCGCCCAAAGGTCGCGCGTCCGCTCCCAATCGACATACGGCCCGAAATAAAGACCGTGGCAATGCAGATTCAGCCCGTGCGCGACGCGCTGCGCGTCAGGCAAGTGCCCGCGCGTCTCGAAGCCGACTTCATCGGAAAATAAAAAGCCATATCCATCGCGAGAGCCGACCGACTTCCGTATAGTGAACCGGACTCCGGAATTGAATTCCCTCACACGCTCAGGCGTAATCTCAGTACCGTCAGAACGAAGCGTAAAAGTGACGCGGGCTAACGTCCAATCCTTCGGTACGCCGCCCGCGACCGCATTCAGAATAACGGGCAGATACTTCTCGAAGAGCGCCCGGCGCTGACCCTGAGCGCACTTCATGCAAAAATCCGTACCGCAATCGTGCGGCGCGTAGAATTTGTGCTCGAACGGATACAAAGAACAAACGGCAGATCGGCCCAAACGCCCGCAGTTGGCGAAACGAATGGCCTTCCGCTTTAACCGAAGGGCCTTCCGTTTCATCTTCATTTCGCCGGATTCTTCGCCCCTCCCATTCGAGTCCCGTGCTCCTGCCATCAAAACTTCGGCAACCTTGCCACGGAATCCGAAATGCTCCCACTCAGGATTCGACTCGAAATCATCCGCCGCAGACGAATCAACTGACTCCGAAATTATTGGAGCCGCGAGCGGATACAAAACACCGCACAACTTCGCAGTGTGATAGCGCGCCGCCGCGACATTTTGGGAAACGTTGCCGCAATGCTCACAAACTAAGGCCGAAAACGATGAGTGTGCGCCCTCGCCCGTATCGGCAATTCGTATCCGCTGGCCGGACGCGCACGCCCCCTCCCTCGCGGGCGAATCGGGGATCACCGCGCGAGGCGGCCCCGCGAGCAAGCCATCGAAATTGCTTCGAGCTTCACTCATGGCCAGTTATCCGCTTGTTGATAAATAAAAGAGAGCCATCGCAGCGCAGCGGTTCGCACGCAGTGGCAAACGCCATCGCATCGGCGGTATTCGCAGCGCAAATCGCAGCGTTGCGCCTTTCTGTGGCATCCAGACGGGCGATAAGCTCATCGCGCCTGGTTCGGACTGGCTGGCTAGTGGGGCAACCCCCTTCGGGGGTCGAGGGGCCTTCGGCCCCTTCGCTCCTGCCAAAACGCTCGCGGCTTCGCCGCTCGCTGGCCGTCGCTACCCCAAAAGAAAACGCGGAGACGATTTTCACGGCGCGAGGAAAGTCACAGTGTTCGACTCGCATCACGAAATCGAAAATGTCGCCCCGCGCGTCGCAGCGTCCGAAGCATTTGAAGAGTTTCCGTCGAGGGTCTATGTAGAATGAGGGCGTCCGTTCGAAATGAAACGGGCAAAGGCCGATGAATTGACGGCCCGTGCGACGCAACCGCGTGAAGCGCGAAACAATGCCGATGAAATCCGCTTCGCGCTTCACTTGGCGGGGATCGAATCGAACAAGGATCATGTTTGCCCCGCGCGGTTCGTGGATGATTCTGTCAAGTTTATGCTTCATAGCGAGTCCAGCTTGCCAGAGAAGTGAAACATAAGCAGGGACGCGTAATTTATTTTCGCGTCCCTGCCGTTTGTACCGGCGTGATAAACTTCTCAAAATATGAGGAGAAGCGAGCCGCAGCCGGTAAACAAGCTAGAAACAGCCGTAACAAAGCGCCACGATTCAACCGTGGCGAAGTGCCATCCCGCGATCTTTGAACTGGCGCAGCTTCTAAAGGATTCAATCGAAGCACGCAAAACGTTAGGGCCGAATCCGTCGCGTGAACTTGTTGCCAAGATTGAAGGCCGCCTCGACAGACGGCTTGCGAAAATTCACGAGAAGTACTCCGGCTCCGTCCAACCCGCGCCCAACACCTTCGCGGCACAGATAATGTTCAGTGACGATGCACTCAAATCAGATTCAGATGAGCCGGGGATTGCAGAGTGGATTCACTTCGAGCGCCATAAGAAGACAGCAAAAGTGGATGCGAAAAAGCGGGCACAGCGAGACTGGGACGCCGGGAGAAGAGTCTTACGAACAGCCAGCGACCTCGAACAGTTGCGATGCGGTAGGGGGCCTCTCTTACCATTCAAAGGCGACTCAGATCACAGCTCGATGTTCGGGGCTTTATGGGGTCTTGGGATCGAGAAGCTAGCCCCTGAGGAACTGGCTGACTTTTTTGATTTGTATTGTCCGTGCGGGCGCGAAGGCCACGATCCCGATGCATTGAAAAAACAAAGAACACGCTTCCAAAATGTCCTCGCACTCGCTGTTTCAGAGTCCGGCTAGAGCTGCTTTCCTGAGGTGATGCGACATGTGCGCGGTAAAAATCAGCGAAATGGATGTTCGTTATTCTCGATAGAATCATTCGCGCGCGGAATCCGGCAAAGATTCGCAGTGCAGCTCACGCCCTGCTTGTTGCTCCTTTCAATCACCTGTTTTACACGGAGACGCTCGAAGCGCGGGAGACGGCGAAGCAATGAGCACGCTCATCCATGTCTGAGCAAAATTCCGTGAATATCTGAGGGATAATGGGAAACGTCAGCCGCCCAAATGCCAAAGCCGCCATGTCCGTTGATCGCTCGCACCCATTCGGACAGAAACTCACGTTTCGTTTGCTGCTCTTGGTTGTCCTGTCCTTTGACTTCCAGCACTAGCATTTTCCCATTTGCGAGCCGAACGAGGTAATCAGGACGGAATTTGCGGATGATGCCTCGGAACGAGTAGGTGATCTCGAATCCGAGGTGATCGTTTTTCACCCACGCGGCCACGTGCGGGCTGCGATCAAGCTCGAAAGCCTCGCTCGCTTCCCATCGGCTGTCAAAAACGCACATATTGATATGCGAGTGTTGGACATGCTCACATGGCTTGCCCGTGTACCACGGCAGCATATCGCCCGTCGCGCGGATCGGCCTTTCTGTATCGAATATCGGCACGAGGGCCTTAGTGTTCTCGAAATGAATCGCTTGCTTTAGGTGTTCACCCACAGTACCCATGTGCAAAGTGATGATGATTCGCCGAAGCAAATCGTCCTGATTGTACAGAGGCGGATTGATTCGCAGTTTGTCGCTTTCGGTGTATTTTTCGACGAGCCGGATCACCTGAGCAAGCAGGTACTCGCGGCTACCCTTCCACGTTGTTTTCATCTGCTCGTAAATGTCGCTCGCCGTCGAAAAAACAATCTTCTGCATTCGGAACCGCTCTCCAAGCTCCCGCAGGTTGATCTCCGATATTTGTCTCAGGTCGGGCTTACCATCAATTGTCGGAGCGAGTTGAGCCAAAGTGGGAGTCTCATAGGCATCTAGGGATAGCGGCTTTGCGTTCGCCAGATCAAGAGTTAGCGTGGGGCGGTAATCGTGATCGATCCGAAGCACGTTCGGCCATGTGATCTCGTAGCGTTTGCGTTCGGGCAATGCTTCGATCCGCGTCTTGGGAGCGGGCGGAGGCGGGGGTGGTTCATCTCCGCCGCCTTCATGCGGCAAAAACGTGAACGGAACGCCAAAAATGTTCACGTACTCCGGCTGGAACAGGCCGTCCGTTTCGTTTACCTCGTAGGACGTGCGCCGCAGCCCGCGTCCAACCACCTGCTCGCAAAGCAACTGCGACGTGAACGCGCGAAGGCCCATGATGTGCGTTACGGTTTTTGCGTCCCATCCTTCGGAGAGCATCCCGACTGAGATTACGTTCTGAATTTTTTCTCCCGGTTGCCCTTCGAGTCCAACTGTGTCCACTTGCCGACGCAGCAACTCAGCTTTCTCTTTTTTCGAGAGTTTTTTCTCCGGACGATTGCCATTAGAGCCGTCACCGTTCGTTTCTTCTGATTCGTCTTGAACTGCTTTCAATCCAAGCTGTACCGGCTCATCTTCCTCTTCCGCCTGCTTCAGCACGTTCGAGTCAATATGGAGAATCCTGTCAGGATCACAAAGCTCCTCGATGGTGATGCGCTTGTGGGTGAAAGCAAATTCAACCCGCGCCGCTGTGTAAGTTGTGTTTGCGACGGTAATCATCACTGGCGGAGTACGCTGTTTTTCCTTCTTCCACTTCTTTGCGGCTTCCAGCCAATCCTTCCCAAGCAGATAGTAGCCAGTGCGTATTAGGTCTGGGAGTGGAGTTTGCGGCTCGGCCTTTCGGTTCACATCCGTCTTAACTTCTGGATCGTTGTAGATGTGATAGAAGCGCGACCTGTACTTTGCATCG
>DATLST010000024.1:0-3434 GCA_035534055.1 Candidatus Acidiferrales bacterium
AAGGGGTCACCCCACCCGTTAGGGTCCAACTTGGGTCCAAATGCTGCCAAATTCGATCCAAAACTGGGTACTACGACACAGAACAAAGCCAAGCGAACCAATCAGATAGATTTTCGTTCTCGTCTTTGCAAGCAGGGGGTCGCCGGTTCGATCCCGGCCACGTCCACCAACCATCTGCCTGCAATTTCAATCAGTTACTACGAAGCCTGGCCAGCTTCCTTTTCTACTTTGGCCTGACCGTAGTAAAAACGTAGTAGTTTGTCTTCGCCCTGATAGGCTTGTTCGTTGGCTCTTTCGATGCCTTCGCGAACTTGGTCAACCATTCCGAGTTGATAATGACGTTTCGTCTCTGGACTGCTGTGCCGCATTGCCCGCTGCACCACGGCATCTGGCGCGACCCAACTAAGACGCGTGCAGAATACGTGTCGCAGATTGTAAATCGGGAAATACGATACGCCAGCTTTCTGCAGAGCCGTGCGCCATGCTCGTTTGACACTGCCTACTGGTTTGCCTGGCCTGCGGGAACTCGGAAACACGTACGCGCCGTCCGAGTTTTGTTCCTTCTTCCACTCGTTGAGAACATCGCAAGCTAACCGGCTCAGAGGCAGCGGCTGAGCTGAGTCGGTCGTCTTCACGCTGCCGCCAAGGTGTATGACCCCGTGGGCTAGATCCACTTGGTCCCACCTGAGCGACAAACCCTCGCTGTAAGTTCTTCCACCGGTCTGAACCAGCAACACAATCGCCACCCGGAGGTGCGGTGGTGCCGCTTCAAGAATCCGATGTTCGTCTTCAACAGTGAGCATTCTCTTGAGTGGCCTCTCATTGCGCTCATTGAAATGCTTCACACCGGAAGTTGGATTCTCCCCGATGTACTTTCGCTTGAGCGCGAACTGAAAAATGCAGTGCAGGCACGCCAATTCTCGGTTGACCGTAGCTCCTTTCACTGTTCGCTTTGGGTTCCACTTCAACGGCTGGCGGCGTCGATAATTACGATACTCCACGACGGCCCGCTCATCTATCTCCGTCAATTTGCGGTCCCCAAAATAGGCCCGCAGATGCTTCCCGAAAATCCGGTGGTTTTCCTGACTCTTCGGGGAAAGCGTCGAACTGTGCGAGTGCAAGAACTCTTCGCATACTTCTGCGAATGTCATTCGCTCGCCAGGCCAACCGATCTGGAAACGCCCCAGCGCGATCTCGGCTTCGCGTTTCTTCCATATCTTCTTTGCGAGATCTTTGCTGGAGGTTTTGGTCGATTCGCACCTTTGTTCGCCCTTCGCCGTGTAGCCCATCCACCAGAACCGCGAGTCTTTCCTTTTGTATAGTCCCACTGACGCTCCTCTCACTTGCCGGAGCCGAGCGTCGGCGCGATTATACCGCGAGTGCGAGGACGCCGAGCGGGGCGAATCTGTTGCTCTTTGAATTTATCGAGGGTCAAACGGCTATATTCCAATCGTCCTCCAAGTTTGCGGGTCTCGATTCTTCCCTCGCACGCGAAGCGGTAGAGCGTGCTCTTGGACACACCGAGGTAGTTCGCTGCTTCAGGATGTGTCAGCCAGGATTCAGATTGAGGCCGTGGCGAATTTATCGTGCGAACGTCAGCGATTTGCCCGGTGGTAGATGGCCCGGCATTTCCATTCACTTGCTTGAGGAGGGCCAAAAGTGCTGCTGCGTCCTTTGGTACCAACAGAATGCACGCGAGGAGGATTTGATTGTTCGGCACATCCAGCTTTTCAGCGTTGTTGACGGCCTCTTCGTCGCACACGGATTTTGATGCGGGGTTCATAGGGCCTCCAGGAATTACGTAGAAATGGGGCTGGTAAAGCTATTGCTAGGGACAAAAACCTGAGTCAAAGAGCAGGATGGAATACAGGATGTAGGGCGCCGTGAAAAGCATTGCGGTGTAGGACGAGAGGGCTCCCCCATAAACGAGCGGAGCCCTCAAGGCGATCACGCGGAGGAAGAGGTTGCTCGACGGAAACGGACATAGGAAATAGAGTGCCATTCCCGTTGCCAAAGCCAGCAGGAACGCGATGAAGTTTTTCGAATTGATGATGCGCTGAATCATGGCTGGACCGGCGTAGCGGAACCCTGAGTGCGGTTCTGCTTGTCCTCCGCGAGGGGTTTCTGGGATTCTTTTTGCGCTTTCAGCCAACGCTTGAACTCGTAGTCCTTTTTGAAAACCAATCTAAGGGCTGTCGCGGTGACATGGTCGGGTGTGCTGTCGATGAATTTGCAGTAGGCCTTCAGAGTTGTTAGTAACGGCTCTTCCAGTTGAACCTCGATGGTGGCGATCTTGGGTGGCGCTGCTGGCTTCTTGATGATGGACACGGCATCTCTCCTGGAGTGGTGTTCACTGCCGGGGAATCTCGATTAGGGACGCGGGCAACGAGTCAACGCGGAGTAGTGAAAGGGCGGGAGCGATCCCCGAAGCCCGAAGGGACCGGAGCCGCCAGCAGCGGCGATGGTGGGGTCGCTCCCGCCCTTTCCGCGTTTTTGCCCGCGTCCCGGTTTGGGTGCCTTGCGTTTGCATCGCGCTGTCGAAATGAGCTTTACGGAAATAGGTGCGGAAAACCGTAAGGAAAACCGCTAGGAGAAGCACTTTTCAGAGCGGTTTGCCCGTGATTGCCGAATTCTGGCCGAATGAGGAGTAATCGCGCGACAGAAGGCAAGTCTTGAATTCGATTTCCTGACTGCGCCGCGCACGGTTTTCGAGAACCGCAACAAGATCTTTCTGCGTGAGGCGTGCCGCCTTCCAATCCTTGAAGGCTGATTCGAAAACTTCGCCCGCGAAACATTGCTTCGCGTGGTTCATGAATTCGATGTCGGGGTCCTTTAGCAATTCGTATTTCTTTGCTTCCCAACTCGCGCGCAACTCGAAGTAGCGGGCCACCTGCTCGGAAAGCCTTCCGGACTGCGGGTCGGTGGTCTCTATGAAATGCTTCTCAGCTGCCTTGAAAAGCCGCGCGTGTGGGCTCGCAAAGAGAAAAACGAAGCGAGGGATTCGACCGAGGAACGTTGCGTAGGCGCTGAGGTGCGTCTTGAACGCTTCGAGGTTCCCGAAGCCCGGATCAATGAAGCTCAGCGTGAGGCGCGGTTCGCCGGCCACAGTGGAATCCAGAAACAGGGGAAACTTGTCGACGAAGTAGCGGATCGTGTCTGGAACCTTATTGGCGCCGCGATAAGTGCGGCCGGGCATCTCCTGCGGACGGATATGAAAGCGCTCCTCGAAGTACTGGACCTTCTCGGCCTCGCCTTCGAAATAGTCGTGCTGCAGATGCCCGAGGACAAAGTCGAGGATGGCGAGCCGGTTCTTCATGAATTCGAATGTGTGAGTGCGACGATTGCGCAGATTCTCCCTCTCGATAGCTTGATAGATGCGCCGGTGGGCAAGGTGATAGACGTGGGCATTGTTCTGGTACTTGCGATCCCGCGCG
>DATLST010000025.1:0-2698 GCA_035534055.1 Candidatus Acidiferrales bacterium
GCCCAGGTTTCCCAGTCGTGCAGATATTGCTCGAGCGCCTGAACGCTGTGCGGCTGCGTGTGCCTGCGGAGCAATTCCGCGGCGGTCGGCGGCGAGCCCGCGCGCGCGTCGAGCAGCGAGATATTCGCTTCGCGCCGCGAGAACGCTCCGTACAGCACGGGCAAATAGCTGATCACCACGGCGAGGAATCCGAAGCCGATGCCCGCTTCCAACACCGTGATCACCCGCGCCAGTTCCGTCTGCGGCGTCACGTCGCCCAGACCCAGCGTGAAAAAAGTGGTGCCGCTCAGGTAAAGATCGGCCAAGTAGCCGCGATGCTCGTGCGGCGCGAGGCTGATCGCCGAGCCTGCCGCGTAATGCAACATCGCGAATCCGAAAATAAGCCCCACGGCCCACACGGCAAAAAGCGCCAGCAGAGACAACGGGCCGAAATAACTCAAAAACGATTCGCGGAGACTGCGCTTTGGCACGGCGCACGCGGCGGCCCGCCAGGGTATCCACGTCCAGCGGTAAAACAAACGCACCAGGCGGAACAGCCGCGTCACGCGCCGAGGCAGAATGATCGTCTCGAACACGTCCCACAGAATCACCGCGACCCCCGCCAGCCCCGCCACCCACGCGATCACCGTTCCCGCCGCCATCTTTCCCGCTCCTTGCGCAAGCCTTCGGTACAAAAAAATCGAGCGGCAGCTATTTTGCTCTGGCGCTGGCTAATGCCTTGGCCATGAGCGAGGATACAAAATTCGCGAAGCTAAGCTCGGCGGAAGGCTCGCGATACTCGCCGCGGCGAGCGCCGCTCTTTGCGCTCGAGAGCAGCAGACATGCCGAATCGTAAAGCCGCTCGCGAACAAGCTTGGTGAGAAGAATCTCGTATCGCTTCGCATACGACGCTTGCTGGAACTCGGGGAAAACGGAAAAATGCGGTTCGCTCGGCCGCACCGGTCGAAGCGATCCCGGCGCTTCTTCGAGTAGCATCAGGTAGCCGAGCCACGGCCTTACCGACGGCTTAAAGGCGCCCTCACGGTACGCGGCGAGAACATCCGTCGCACTGCCGATGGCCTCTTCCGTCCTGTTGATGTAATTGTTTCCAAATGATCCCACCTGGGACTTAAATTCGATGACGGCGAGCAGCCGTCCGTCCGCGACAACCAACAGATCCCACTCTTTCGTCGGGCGGTACCAGCCGGGAATTTCGGAATCCTTTCGCCAGAATACTTGCGCTTCGGGAACGCCGTTTTCGCACAGCACGTCGCACACGAGCTGTGCAAACCCTCCCATTTGCGCTCCCCCAGTTACGGAGGCTCTGGCGCCAGTGTTCTTCCTTCCTCCCGACGAGCCCTGCTTGAGCCCCTGGATTTTGCGTGTCGACCAAAATGAGCGGATCGCCCGGCGAAGCCGCTGATCCAGAGTCATCGAGTGCGCGCTCATCGGCTCAGCGTATGCACAAACTGCAATTTCGCGGTATTAAAAAGCGATGCGGTGCTTTCGGAAATTCGCTTCCTCGCATACCGGTAGTAGTCCTCGTCGATTTCGACGCCGATGCTATTGCGTCCCCATTTTGCCGCCGCGATCGTCGTCGTTCCCGTCCCCAAAAAAGGATCGAGAACCGTGTCCCCGACAAAACTGAACATGCGCATGAGTCTTTCGGCAAGTTCCTGCGGATAAGGAGCCGGATGGTCCTTCGTCGAAGCTCCCGTGAGGCCGCTCCATATCTGCTGAAACCATTCTTTGTGTTTGTCGACCGGAATCACACTCAATATCTTCGTTGGAAAATCCGGGCTGCGGTAGCCGCCGGGCTTTCGTTCCATGAGAAGAAACTCGATATCATTTTTTATCACGCCATTGGGTTCATAGGGCTTGCCCAGAAAACTTGATCCGCCCTCCACTTCGTAAGCTGCATTGGATATCTTGTACCAGATGATCGGCGCGAGATTGTCGAAACCGATTCGGCGGCAATGCTCCTGAATCGATGAATGCAGGGGAATGACCGTGTGGCGGCCGCCGTTTTTCCTGCGTGACAGGCAAACGTCACCCACGACGCAGACTAAGCGGCCCCCGGGGACGAGCGCCCGAAAGCACTGCGTCCACACCTTATCCAACTCCAGCAGGAACTCTTCGTAGTTCGCGATGTGCCCCATTTGCCCAGCGGAATCCCGATAGCGCTTGAGCGTCCAGTACGGAGGCGAAGTAAGGACCAGATGGACGCTGGCCGGCGCTAGAAAATACATTCTGCGGGCGTCGCCCAGACGAATGTGATGAGACGTTGGAATCCGGTGTACCGCGGTTTCGATTGAGGCGAGCAGCGCTGGATCCTTGGCAATCCTCGGAATCGTGGTCTGCGCGCGTCCAAGCGCCTCGATTTCGCGCGGAACAAACGAGTCCATCGAGACCAAATTCTCGGCGGGCGCAACGTCTGGGATCGCGGCAACTTTCAATTGGGTTCTGCCCATGCTTGCCGAAGTCTATCAGATAGCAGGTCGGGCGAACACGTCAAGGCCAGCGTTTCGGTTGCGTTTGATGGAGCGGCTGCCTTACGATAGCGCTTCAATCTGTGATGCCGATGCGCAAGCTCTCTTCGCTGGCCGTGCTCGCGGCGCTGGTGTTTGTTGTTCCCGCGAGCGTGCACGCGCAGGACAAAATCGAACTCTTCGCCGGCTACTCGTTTGGCCATGTGCCGGTGAATTTGTCCGGGACGATC
>DATLST010000026.1:0-6460 GCA_035534055.1 Candidatus Acidiferrales bacterium
GCGATTCCGTTGAAGCCGCCGCCAGGCCACGCAGAGCGCCGTCCACGGAATCGCCAGAAAGGCAACAGCATGCAGCCGGATGCAATCTCGAGCCTTTGTGGTTTGCCTGCCGTAACGGTTCCGTGCGCGTTCAACAAGGACAATTTTCCGCTCGGTATTCAATTCATGGCGCGCGCACTCAACGACGACCAAGTCATCGCGGCGGCGCGGCTTTTTCAAAAACACACGGATTGGCACACCAAACATCCCTCAGTCGCCTAGGTCGGGAAAATTCGGCTACACCCCCGAGCAGCTTCCGAGTGGTCGACCACTCGGGCGTAATGCCAGATTGGAGGTTCGCAGGCTGTGTACATCACGGAGCCGATTTAGTTTGGATTCTTCAACTCCACGCTGATCGCATATAGCTCCGACTCGCCCACGTTCTCCAGCGTGTGCGGCGGGAGGGGCAGTCCTCTTATCTGCCTCCTATTTCCTAGCCAATGGATTCGTCCGCAATTCTCAATCGCAAGGCGGCCACAAACCCTGCGCGATCAGTTCCGCACCGCACGGAAGACAACAGCCGCATTCGATTCCTCACCGTCGAGGAGGAAAAGCGCTTGCGCAAAATAGTGCAAACCAGGCCGCTTCATCTGCCGGAGCTCGATCTGGCAATCAATACCGGTTTGCGAAAGGGAAGCCAATACGGCCTGACTTGGGACATGGTAGACTGGAAATCGCGGCTGTTGAACATTCCGCGCACGAAGAACGGTGAAGCCGGCACGTGCCGCTAAATGATGCTGCGCTCGCGGCTTTGAAAACGCTCTTCGAGCGTAGTGACGGGCGGGGCCGGGTATTCCGATCAAGTAAGACTGGTGAACCGCTCGAAAATGCGAGGCACTGGTTTGATGACGCGGTTGCGGAAGCTAACCTCAAGAACTTTCATTGGCATGATCTGCGCGACACGTTTGCCAGCAGACTGCGAATGAAGGGTGCCCCGCTTGAAGACATTGCAGATCTTCTGGGGCACAAGAGCTTGACCATGACGAGGCGTTACGCGCATTTGGGTCCGAATCGGCTGCACGAGGTGGTGTCGCTTCTGAAAGCAACTGACACCACAACTGACACCGAGCAAATGGCAGTCCCACCGACTACCATTCAAGTGTTTGTAAACTAACCACGTTAGGGGCGTAGCTCAGTGGTAGAGCAGCGGCCTTTTAAGCCGAAGGTCGTGGGTTCGATCCCCACCGCCCCTACCAATATTCTAGTGCAACCACTCGACTTGCACCGCTACTTTGGTCGCATCTGTCGCAACTGGTAGCAATTGTGCCGCGATTTTTTCCGCTGCGTCACGCTGCTCGCTTCCGAGGATATGAGTGTAATGGCGCATGGTGGTCATCACGTCCGAGTGCCGTAACTGGCGCTGCGCGACCGCTGGCGACGCCCCGCCCTGCACCAAAAGACTCGCGTACATATGCCGGAAAGCGTGCATCCCACAACGCGGAATCTTTAGTTTATCGAGGATAGGCCACAGCCGTTTTTGCACGATCTTGTTTTCGCAAAACGGCGTACCCTTCCGCGTTGCAAATAGAAGCTCCGCCGCATTCGGCTTCCACGTCTGCAAATACTCGCGCAGCATACCCGCGAGCGGATCAGGCATGGGAACCGGCGCGACGCTAGACCTGCTTTTTGGAGTTTGCAGCTTGGAGTAATACGCGGTCTGCCGGATGTGAATCAGGCGACGCTCGAAATCGAGATCGCCCACGGTAAGACCAAGAACCTCTCCAGGCCGCATCCCTGTCATTGCGGCAACCGCGAAAATTGTTCGCCACGGACTTTCCGCAGCATCAATAATTGCAATTGCCTCCGCGAGAGTGAAGAAACGGGGAACCTTCGCAACGCCACCCGCTGGAATTGTCAAATCGGCGACGCGAAACTCGCCGCAGAGATAACCCCACTTGCGGGCTGATTTCAAAGCAGAGCAAAGCGTGTAGAGCACGTTCATAATCATGTGCCTGCTCAGATTTTTTGCTGCCATCCTAGCGACAAGAGATTGCACCGCCGAAATTCCGATCTCATCAAGCCGCAATTTTCCAAACTGCGGGACAAGATAGATACGGAGATGAGCACGAGCCGCCTTCTGAGTAGACGGTTTCATCATGGCTAACGCCCGCGAATCCCAGACTTCGGAGTACTCCGCGAAAGTTGCAACCATGATCGGCTTATAATCTAGGCCATTCACGCGAGACACAATCTCGTCCGCACGGCGACGCGCCAGCTTACGAGTAGGGAATTCATCGAGCGTCCCCACGAAGCGACGAACCTCGACTCGTTTTACGGCGCTGCCGTCCGGTTGAATCATGTCCTCACGAAACTTGACCGTCCAAGTGTTTCCACGCAATTCTAAAACGCCCTTCTGATACCGCCGTCGAGCCAAAGATGGTTTCCTTTGCCCGCCGACGCACTGGCCTTGAGGCGAGAAGCTATCACGGATTTGTTCCGTTGCGCTCATCTATCCTCGAAGGGAATCCAATTCTGTTTCTTGCTCTGACGCCAAACGCGAGCAGGCAGAGTCCGTGCAAAACCCGGTTTGCGAAAACTTGTAACCGGCGAATGATAAAAATCAGATGGCATCGAATCGGAACGGACAAGATCACGCCCGCCGACAGCGACGCCGGAGCGACGATCCTCGCAAGCGTCCATCGACGCACCGCGCAGCGTTCCGCACAAATGAATCGCGCCAAGCTGTTTTGCTGCATATTTCGCCGCGTAGAAAGCAGCGGCCCGTCGTGGATCATAAATCTCGATGCGCGATCTTCCCCAGATTTGATGAGCAGCAGACCACCAAATCCTTCGATATAGGCCCGAAACGCCAGAGACAAGCAGGTGGAGATGCCAGCGCCCATTCAGTTCGCCGATTTCTTCAGCGATGATGTGACCGATAGGCGCACCGACTGATACTTCGACCAATTCCATGAAGAGGCGAATCTCCGAAAGAATCTTGTGCGTGAAGGGAGTGTAAGGACGATTCAACTTGCTTGCGGGACGCCACGCTTTTATTTTCCCGTCAGGCTGGCCGTAGCGAATGTGACAATCGCGGTAGTGTTTTCTGATTTTCCCGCGAAGCGTGCGCCTGCCATGCCGTCGAGTTGTGACAGGCTGGTTGCGATCTCGAAGCGTAATCGTTACCCACCATCCATCGTGAATCAGCGACGCAAGAAAGTTCCCGTAGTGAAAAACAACCTGCTTGCGAGCGAGTTTGTCCCGCGCCGCTTTCTCAGCATTACGCGCCCGGTCAAGAAGCATCGGACGACGGCGATTTTCCTGCCGCTGCGATGCTGCTAAGTTGGCCATCTGTTCTAGTGTCATCATGTTCCTGCATTCCTTCCGAACACACGTTGCCTTACCAGGATGGATTCCGGTTTTTCCCTGAATCCATGCCGCATCTTTCGGGGCCGCCAAAGCCTCTCGCTTCACGTTGTATCCCGCGATTGGCAGTCGCGGCGTCAGCGAGAACACGCTTGCAGCCTTAACTGCGAGGTTGCGGTCGCTCCTCTATTGCTCGCTCCGGCCCGCAAGAACCATGCGGGCCTTCGCTCGGACAGACACTCTTGATCCCTGCCGGGCTGTTGGAAATTCCGGCGAAGGGAGCAGGGCCACTAGCCCGTATAGGTCGCGAGACGAATGGTCTGTCAGTCCTTCGGCGCTCGCTCATAGGTGTCGCGGCCCTGCGTCGTTGTGCTCAAAAGCCGAACAATTTTGGCTTTCCTCTCTTCATCCGAGACTCCGCTTTGCGGATAGCCTTTCGTAAGCCGTCTTTGAGCCACGGCGGTGTATTCTCGGAACGTACAGCAGCACGCCAGCCCTTAATCCTCAGAGCTAAGTTGCTTGAGATATTTTTTCCAGCCATTTTGTCCTCCCTCCCAACTAGGATTGGGTGATCTTGACGAATAGAGCTTATTAGCGCAATAATGCAGCCAAGATTTTGGGGTAAAATACATGAATCTCATAGGAAGGCCAAGACTTACAGATGCAGACCAGCTATTGAATGAGGAAGCGTTTTGGCGGCTACGTTTCTTCGGGCTGCGCGACGGATTGGCCGAAGTGATTGATCTCCCGCACCGTCGTTCCGGGATGACGATTGAAGCTCACGCCGAGACCGAAAACCGCCTAACCATTGTGATACCGGGGACGAAAACTCGTAGCGGAAGTAGGGCAGCGGGAGAAGTAGCCGAAAGTCAAGCGTGGGCCGGAACAAAGAGTAGGGAGTATGAGAGGTTCCACAGGATAGTATCTGGGGAACAAAAAACTACAAATTCAATCAAGCTGTACGCGCCCGAGCCTAACCTATGGGAAGCCCTAAAACGCGCGGAAACGCCCGCGCAAGTTCGACGCATTTGCCGTCTTTCACAATTCTGGCTCACATGGGAGATATTGGGAAATGTCATGTCGTTTCTGAAAATTAAAGTCCTGTACGATGACGCGGAGCATTTCGTTGAAGCGAAGAACTACCGCTACCCCGATTCTGATCGTCCCAAGAGTGACGACAAAAAAATCATCCACTTCTCGCGAGCGATGGCCGGACGCAGCGTTGCTAAACCAATGTCTCCGGCGACTGCTATAGATACACTACGGAAGATCAAACATAAACGGGGATGTGAATGCCCTGTTTGTCGGGTGCAAGAATCGCTCTCTGCATCTTCAGTCTTGGTTCACCAAATCCAAGCTCTATCTTCGCAGTCACCGGAGGATCGCGCCTTTGATGAGCGTTGACTAGGCGTCGTGTCTTAGTAAAATTTCGTGGATATCTGAGGGATAGTGGGAAACGTCGGCCGCCCAAATGCCAAAGCCGCCATGTCCGTTGATCGCTCGCACCAATTCGGACAGAAACTCACGTTTCGTTTGCTGCTCCTGATTGTCCTGTCCTTTGACTTCGAGCACCAACATCTTTCCGTTCGCGAGCCGGACGAGGTAATCAGGACGGAATTTGCGGATGATGCCCCGGAAAGAGTAGGTGATCTCAAATCCGAGGTGATCGTTTTTCACCCACGCGGCCACATGCGGGCTGCGATCAAGCTCGAAAGCCTCGCTCGCTTCCCATCGACTGTCGAAAACGCACATATTGATGTGCGAATGTTGAACGTGCTCACAAGGCTTTCCCGTGTACCACGGCAGCATATCGCCCGTCGCGCGTATCGGCCTCTCAGTGTCGAATATCGGAACGAGCGCCTTCGTGTTCTCGAAATGAATCGCCTGCTTCAGATGTTCACCCACAGTACCCATGTGCAAAGTGATGATGATTCGCCGAAGCAAGCCGTCCTGATTGTAAATCAGAGGCTCAACCCGAAGTTTGTCGCTCTCAACGTACTTTTCGACGAGCCGGATCACTTGGGCGAGCAGGTACTCGCGGCTGCCTTTCCATGTGGTTTTCATTTGCTCGTAAATGTCGCTCGCCGTCGAGAAAACGATCTTCTGCATTCGGAACCGCTCTCCAAGCTCGCGCAGGTTGATCTCTGATATTTGCCTCAGGTCGGGCTTACCATCAATTGTCGGAGCGAGTTGAGCCAAAGTTGGAGTCTCATAGGCATCTAGCGATAGCGGCTTTGCATTCGCCAGATCAAGGGTTAGCGTGGGCCGGTAATCGTGATCGATCCGAAGTACGTTCGGCCATGTGATCTCGTAGCGTTTGCGTTCGGGCAATGCTTCGATCCGCGTCTTGGGAGCCGGTGGAGGCGGGGGCGGTTCATCTCCGCCGCCTTCATGCGGCAAAAACGTGAACGGAACGCCAAAAATGTTCACGTATTCCGGCTGGAATAGGCCGTCCTTTTCGTTTACCTCGTAGGACGTGCGCCGCAGCCCGCGTCCAACCACCTGCTCGCAAAGCAACTGCGATGTGAACGCGCGAAGGCCCATGATGTGCGTAACTGTTTTGGCGTCCCATCCTTCCGAAAGCATTCCTACCGAAATTACGTTCTGAATCTTTTCTCCCGGCTGTCCGACAAGTCCAACCGTGTCCACTTGCCGACGCAGCAACTCAGCTTTTTCTTTTTTCGAGAGTTTTTTCTCCGGGCGATTGCCATTAGAGCCGTCACCGTTCGTTTCTTCTGATTCGTCTTGAGCCACTTTCAATCCAAGCTGTACCGGCTCATCTTCCTCTTCGGCTTGTTTCAACACGTTCGAGTCAATGTGGAGAATCCTGTTAGGATCGCAAAGCTCCTCGATGGTGATGCGCTTGTGCGTGAAAGCAAATTCGACGCGTGCCGCCGTGTACGTTGTGTTCGCGACGGTAATCATCACTGGTGGAGTACGCTGCTTTTCCTTCTTCCACTTCTTTGCGGCTTCTAGCCAATCCTTCCCAAGCAGATAGTAGCCAGTGCGTATTAGGTCTGGGAGTGGAGTTTGCGGCTCGGCCTTTCGGTTCACATCCGTCTTAACTTCTGGATCGTTGTAGATGTGATAGAAGCGCGACCTGTACTTTGCATCG
>DATLST010000027.1:0-22100 GCA_035534055.1 Candidatus Acidiferrales bacterium
GTTGTTTCTTCTCTTCGCTCAAGACATTGCTCATGCTGACGGAGGCTACAGGCCCTCTCGCCAGAGTCAATGTCCCGGGCTTTATCGTTGGCCGGTTTTCAGGTGACCCTCATTGGCCGGTTTTGGGTGATCACTGAGGGCCTTCTAAGCACGAAGCTCGATTCCAAACCTTCTATTTGTTCCTTTGCCTTTTCAATCTTTTCAATAACTTGGGGAGTCTGCTTTTCGCTCAAAGCTAACCCCAACCGCACGAATGAGTAAGGTTTTGGCACAGTTCTGGCACAGCTGAGTTAGCGAAGCGCTCGGGTGAACCCCGTAGTGAGACAGTTATATTGGCACACTGGCACACCAGTCCGTTCGCGAAAGCCTCTCCAAAGCTCGGCTTTGAGACTTGGGCTTCATTCGTTTCGCTCCACCCAGGTGAACCAACTATTCGGTAGCTATCGCATCGGACGCGGCTGGTCATGTCGGTTGTACGCTGATCTCAGTTCCATGAGTTCGCCGTCAAGGTGAATCCGACGCCAGCAGGAGGATCTTCCCGATGCCGCCTTTCTCCCCTAGCACATGTGCCTCAGCCGCATCACGCAACGGCATCCGGCTCGTTTCTGAGTGGATGGTCGGGTACCCGGAAGCAATCGCCAATCTATGAACCTTGCACGCTAGCTACGCCGCCCCACGGCGATGAGAATCCACCCATCCCGCCCGTCCCGCAAAAGCGGGACAACTCTTTTAAAAGACGCGCCTTCGTGAAGGCGGGGGCGAGACAAGCCTCTTTTAGAAGCGCGTCTTTTCGCGCGGGTGGGACAAACTTTTAGACAGCGCACCTTCGTGCGCGCAAATCTTCGCGACCCTTATTCAATACGACACATGATTGTCTCGTGTCCGGTTCTGGACAGTCCCTGATCGCCAGGCTGCCAGAAACTATAACAATCCGGGTGTCTAATGGATTCGTTATGAAGCCCCCGACGATCGAACCGCCAGCGAAAGACTCTCTCGATCCGTCCGCGCCCATGTCGCCGCCGCTTGGCGTGCGAAAAAACATGGATGAAGACATGCGGTATCGGGCCCTCCTCGAAGCGGCACCTGACGCCATCGTCGTCGTCAATCAGTCCGGCAAGATTGTCCTGGTCAATGAGCAGGCGGAGAAACTTTTTGGCTATCACCGGGACGAGTTGATTGGTCAACCCGCTGAAATTCTGATTTCCCACCATTTCCGGGCTCAACACAGCGATCAGCACTCTCGCCTCATGGCGGTCCCTCCAGAACGCCCGACGGTGGTGGGCCTGGAGCTTTTTGGCTTGCGCAAGGACGGCAGCGAGTTCCCCGCCGAGATCCGACTGAGCCCGCTCGACACAAAGGAAGGAATATTTGTTTCCAGTGCCATCCGCGATATCAGCGGCAGGAGCCGAACCGAAGAAGACCTTCGCCGCTTAGCCTCGATTGTTGCGTGTTCCGACGATGCGATTATTGGTAAGACGCTCGAAGGAATCATTACAAGTTGGAACGCCGGTGCGGAGCGAATGTATGGGTATTCGGCCAAAGAGGCCATCGGGAAGTCCGTGAGCATGCTCGTTCCCATCGATCAGCCGGACGAAATCCCCGAGGTGTTGGAACGTGTGAAACGGGGTGCGACCGTCGATCATTTCGAAACCATTCGCGTTAGAAAAGACGGAAAAGAAATCCAGATGGAACTTACTGTGTCGCCCATCCGGGATGCGATAGAAAGAATTGTGGGTGTTTCTACCATCGGCCACGACATTTCTGCGCGCAAAGTGGCAGAAAAACGCCTGGTTCAGATGGAGGCTAGGTACCGAGGACTGCTGGAAGCGGCTCCGGATGCGATGGTGGTGGTGAACCAGGCTGGAGAAATCGTCATCCTGAATCTTCAAGCGGAAAAACAGTTCGGATACCGACGCGATGAGCTGCTGGGCCAGAAGGTTAAAAATATCATTCCGGAAGGTTTCGCGGAACGACTGCTCGCGGATGGTACCCGAACTGCGGCTGACGCGCTGGCGCAGCAGATCGGCACAGGGATAGAGCTCATTGGGCGGCGGAAGGATGGCAGCGAGTTTCCGATCGAGATCATGCTCAGCCCGCTGGAAAGCGCCGAGGGAATTCTGGTGACGGCAGCAATCCGCAACATCAGCACGCGCAGGGCTGCGGAAAAGCATTTGGGGCAAATGGAGGGCAAATACCGAGGGCTGTTGGAGGCGGCTCCGGATGCGATGGTGGTGGTGAACCAGGGCGGGGAGATCGTCCTGCTGAATGTACAGGCAGAGAAGCAGTTCGGATACCGCCGCGATGAACTCGTCGGGCAGAAGGTGAAGAACATCATCCCGAAGGGTTTCGCGGAGAGACTGATTTCGGACAGCACCCGAACTGCAGCTGATGCGCTGGCGCAGCAGATCGGCACGGGGATCGAGCTCAACGGGCGGCGGAAGGACGGAAGCGAGTTTCCGATCGAGATCATGCTGAGCCCCCTGGAAAGCGCCGAGGGAATTCTGGTGACCGCGGCGATTCGCAACATCAGTGAGCGTAAGCAATTGGAGCAGCAGCTGCTCCAGGCGCAGAAGATGGAGACTGTTGGACGCCTTGCGGGCGGCGTTGCTCACGACTTCAACAATCTTCTGGGAGTGATTATTGGTTACAGTGAGATTTTCGAGGAACGACTGAACCTGAATGATCCACTCAGGCCGAAGGCCGAACAGATCAGGAAGGCGGGAGAGAGCGCAGCAGCATTGACTCGTCAACTTTTGGCCTTCAGCCGCAAGCAGGTGCTTGAGCCGAAAGTTCTGAACCTGAACGCGGTCGTGGCCGATATGCTGAAGATGCTTCAGCGTCTGCTTGGCGAGGATATCGAACTGATTGCGGTTCCAGGGCCGGAACTGGGACGCATCAAAGCAGATCAAGGGCAAATCGAACAGGTCATCATGAACCTGGCTGTGAATGCCCGGGACGCGATGCCGCAAGGAGGAAAGCTGACCATTACAACCGTCAACGAAGAACTGGACGAGGTCTATGCGCGCCAGCACCCGGCGGTCGTTCCCGGATCATATGTGATGTTTGCGGTGAGCGACACAGGCTGTGGCATGGATCTCCAAACTCAGACGCACATTTTCGAACCTTTTTTCACCACCAAGGAAATCGGCAAGGGGACGGGCCTGGGTCTGTCGACGGTCTATGGAGTTGTAAAGCAGAGCGGGGGCGATATTCGGGTTTACAGCGAGCCGGGGCGGGGCGCTACGTTCAGGATTTATCTCCCCCGGATTGCGGAGGCCGTGACGCCATCGGACCCGGGCAAAGGCGGTAGCGAAATCGGGCGCGGGTGGGAAACCATCTTGTTGGTGGAAGATGCGCAACCGTTGCGCGCGCTGGCGCACGAGCTTCTCGAAGGCAGTGGCTACACCGTACTGGAAGCGGCGAATGGTGCCGATGCCATCCGATTAGCTGCGCAGCATCAAGGGCCGATCCACCTCCTTCTTACCGACGTAGTGATGCCGGGGATGGACGGACCGAAAGTGGCCGCGTACATGACCCGAATCTACCCAGGAATTAAGGTACTGTACGCGTCGGGCTACACGGATGACGCCATCGTGCATCACGGGGTGTTGGATTCCGGGGTCGCACTGCTTCACAAACCTTTCACCCGTGCAGCTCTGACCAGCAAGGTGCGCGAGGTCCTCGGGCTAACCGGGGAGCATGAGATCGGCAGTACGGGGCCCGGATGCAAAGAGAGCAGGTAACAGGCGTGCCGCAGATTTTGATTATCGACGACGATGAAACCATGCGAGGTCTTCTTCGCGATCGCCTTGAAGACGCCTATCAGATCATTGACACGGGAGATCCCGAACAGGCGATCGCACTGGCGCTCCAGCACAAGCCCGACGCTGTACTGCTCGATTTGATGATGCCGAAGTTTTCCGGCTTTGAGGTGTGTCAAACCCTCACATCCCTCAGCTTTACTCAGCAGATTCCGATTTTCATCATCAGTGGAGAGGCCGCAACGAAGTACAAGGTTTTTTGTCAGAATCTCGGCTCGGCTGGATATTTCGAAAAACCACTTGATTTTGACAAGTTGAGAGCTTGCGTGGCCGCTGTACTACGAGATAAAAAAGCAGATCACCGAACCGAGGCACGGGTTCGGTTGAATGTGATTCTGAAGCTGCGGGGAAAAGATAAGACCGGAACACCGTTTGAGCTGTTCACTACGACCGAAAACGTAAGCGCAAACGGATTTTTCTGCGGTTGCGCGGCCGCATTGGAAAAGGACGCGACCCTGGATGTTTTCTTATGCCACGAAGGCGAACACTCCGTGGGTACAGCGTGCGTGGTTCGAACCGAATCGCGCGATATGCCTTTGCCTCGTTATGGATTTCGTTTCGTCAAGAAACCAGCTCAGTGGATCTTACAGTAACCTGTGTCCACTTAAGTGGCGTGTAATGTTCCGAGCTAAATTGCGGTACTTCTTCACAAGGATCTTGCGCTCCTAAATGTTGACCTTGCCCGCGATGGCGCATGGAGCGCGCTCTTTATAAATCCCGGTGCTGGAAATGCCGCAATGTAACTTTGAAAAAAACCGCAAAATACCGATCAAGATTACGTTACAGGCCCCTACTCTGAAATTAGGAATTAATTCCCATAATTTCTATTATCACATCGGGGATTATGGGAACTGCCGGAACCAACAACCACGCTCTTGCCCTTTTCTTGACACCACTTTCAGCCCGTGCTTAATTCGCCCATGGCCAAGGCAGAACTCTACGAAGTCGAAACCGGAGTGCTTGTTCGGGCCATGAAACGCAATGCCGACCGGTTTCCAGAGGATTTCGTTTTCCAGCTTCCTCAGGGGGAATTTGAGAACTTGAGATGCCAAGTTGGCACCTCAAGTCACAATGCGCGATAGAGACTCTCTCGCTCGACGCCAGCCGCCTTCGCGATCTTGGCGATGCCTTGCGCTTGGGCGAGGTGTCGGCCAATGGCAACCCCCGCCTGTCCACTTTATTTGCCGTCGCCAAAGCAGTTGGCTTGAAGCTCACTGTAGAAGCGGCTTGAACAGCAGGGCTTTTCACAAGAGGAGAGCCATGCCTAGGTCCCGGCTTAAAGGCCTAAAATGGTTGCAGAGGCTTGCAACTGTCCGAATCGGTTGGTACTGCCCCTTTGTTTCAAATTGATAAGGACAGCCGCCCATGGTGCCTGGAGGCCTCCTGCCTTGGGCGCACCGAACTCGACTTCAACAACTCCGCCCGTCACTTCTAACTACTAACGTTTCCAACAAATCGGGGAATCTGCTTTTCGCTCAAAAGCAACCCGAATGGAATGAAAACGTTGGATTCGTGCACAGTTCGTGCACAGTTGAGTTCCACGAGTTCCATCAGAAACCCTACAGAAGGACCCCTGGAGGGACATCATTGATCGTGCGCACCTTGCGGAGTGACGACTATTTCCGGGTTGCCAACAATCCGCTCAGGATTCCGTCTTTCGCTTCCCACAACGCGGTTCTGGATAACTTCCGTGTAGTCGCTTGCGGCATTCTGCCAAGGATACACGGGCCACGTTAGAGCCGTTTCAGATTCACCATCTTAAACGCTGGTCTGGCCTCGCGCTCACTAAGTTGCTTGTCGAATTCCATGCAGAATGCGCCATCAGTCACAGAGTCACGGAAGTCCCACCACGCTTTGTTAAACTCGTCCCTCAGCGGTGGAACCCAAACTGTGTGCTCCCAGTGCGGCAATCCCTTGGCGTCCCGGTCTTCGGCTCGTTGGTAGGTGATGTGGGTCAGGTATTTATTCATCTCATTCCGCCCCTTCACTCTCCACATCGGCAAATCCCACGAGCGGCGCGCAGTCGGTGGGAGATAATCCATCGCTAGAACATCGTCATCTTTTCGATTGTTGATGTCGGTCGTCAGAAAATCGCCAATCTTCCGGCAACCAAGAATGAATGCGTCATCACAGTTTGTCCGCCACGGGGGTTGGCAGTTCAGGTCGAAGTATGCGGCGACCATCAGATTTGCGTACTCGTACGTTAGGTCTCTTATCAATGCAACCTGGTCCGTGCGCTTAAGGACAAATGGCATGGAGCCCTCCTGAGCCGGAGTCTAACATCGCGCACATCGGGGCTGTGCGGTGGTAGAATCCGCGCCGTAGGTGCCCAACGATGGACAGACAACACAAACAAGTTGTTACGACCTATCCCGTGGCCATCAAATCTGGACAGGGGCGCATCCACGTGCCGAACCCGATTCCGTGGCACCCCGATGGAGGCACGCTTAAGTGCCCCGATTGCGAAACGATATTTATATTGACCGCAGGGTTTCCAGCCGAGAAGTTACTCAAAGTCCTGAGAGATAATCACGCCAACAAGCGGGAGCACGACGATTACATTCCGTCAGAGGAAACATGGACGAAGGTTGCAGACTGTGATTGTGGTAGGTCGCATGGCGCGCGCCCGTAACCGTCCCGCTTGCAGGGCACTGATGACATTACCCGACTTTGATGCTCGCCGAGGCCGGCAGTGGTAGCCGTGGCATGCTGGGTCGGTTGCTTACCTTGAAGAAGCGCGGGCTGAGTGGAGCACGCGAGCATGCGCGTGTTCGTAGTTCGCAAAGAGTCCGCTGCGTGGGTAGCGATTCGCAAGCAATGGAGTAAGTTTGATTTCTGAACGAAATCTCCAACCGCTGGAAGTGTTTGACGCCCGACTAGTCCAAGCGCCACTCCAGGGTCTGCTGAGAAATATGGACGCTGAACTTGCCCGACTTCTTCAGAAGTCGATGTCCTCGCGCGACCCAGAAGCGGAACGTAGATACTGCCCATAACCACCAGCCGCCGGAATCAAAATCCCCAAGGTCAAGTGAGCACGCTGAACGATCGTTTCGCAAACGCGTAGAGAAGGATTCTCAGGAAAGCATCCCCGTCTTCGGCGTAATCACACCCGCCGCCGGATATCGGACGCGAGAATCCTTCTGAGTGCCGGAGTGGGGATACTCAGGATCGGGCGCGGCCCCTCGCCGTTCGTGACTCCCTATCGGCTCGGCTGAAACAGATTCGGGTCGAATTGATGGTCTGGGATTCGGAGCCACGTTCCAGGCTGAGGCCTCTCGTGATCTATGAACCAACCCTCAATCCTGGCTTTCACCCAAGCCTCACCCTGTACGATTGCTTTGCGGGGTATGCGTACTTCGGAGTTGGCCTGCCCGGTGAGCGGGTAAGGAAATCGCATCTCGTCGTTGAAGGCATCGTGTCTTGGATCGAGTATTTCGAGTGTCATGACTCGCTCCTTCGGAGAAGGTTAGCGAAGAAATAGCGAACAGGCAAGCGCATTCTTCCAGCCAGTCTTGAGCATAGCCCACCAGCCGCAGGCCGCAAAGGTTGCGCCACCTCCGCCCACCTAATGGCTGCGTGGGCAACAATGGTTATTGCTCTGCCCTATTGGTAAGACTTGCTTCTCGCCGCAACGAAGGCGAGACCGGGTGCGGAAATGACAGAACCTGACATTTTGAGGGACAGCGGGGTGGATTTCCTCGCTGTTGTTGTTGACCGCCGGGACGTTGAACGATCAGATGTCGACCCAACTCTGAAAGTTTTGTGGCGGCTTCTACAAGATCGCGAGACTGTCGTACGTTTTCGAGGTCGCATTGACCTGGGGTTTGCCGGATACGATGACGACGTTCGGGAACTTTACCAAATCGATGAAGTAAGGAATTTTCTCGGCCATCTCGACAAGAAGTTTCCGTTCTGGTTCTACTTCCTCAACCTCCTCAACGGCACATTAGTGATGATTCTCCTGAGCCTGTGCCAATATTCCAGAAACTCTGATGGAATGTTTGTCATTGACCCAATCGACCAGGAGAAATTCTTTGTCGAACACGGGCGTGCGGTCACTTGGCTGTTTGACACCTACAGCCTCGATGAAAAGGAATACGAAGTGCTGACAGCACAAATCGCAAATTACATGGAACAGAGAAGACTTCCTCCAATCATTCACTGAGCGACAAGGCTCTGGCTTCACGCGGTCTTCTCTGAAAATCCCAACCCAATCCTTGCGTTTCGTTCCTCTGCTGATACCGTCTGCTTGGCATGGATTGCTCCGTGCCCACGTTCAACGGCGCTGGCGGCATGTTAGCACGCTCAGATGTTTCGGCTATCTGGTCACACCCACGTATCCCTTAGATTTGCGCAGCGAGCAGACACACCCGTGCGCGGTGGCTGGCGTTTTATTAGCGGGAAACCGAGAGAGAATTTGCGCAGCCGAACCAAAGACGGTGCGTGAACACCAGTTCAACTGTTCTTATCGAATAGCAGATAATCGCAGAAAAGTTAATGTCTAAAGCACTTTTTCATCTGTCGCGCTTTCGACGGGTGCTTTGCGAAACTCTTCCAGCACTTCGATGTAGTTTCGGAGTCTGGTTAGGAGTTCGTCGTAGGTCAGGATCGTGATGTTCTTCAGCGAGTGGGACAGTAGACGAAAATCATTCTTTTCTTTCTGCTCTGTGAAAGCATTGCTGTTTCCGGCAATGATGATCCCGCGTGGCCTGACCACCTGAATATCAATGTTGTGCTTCGTGCGAAGCTGGACACTGATTTCTGCCGCTTGCCTAGAAACGGCTTCGATGTAGTTCTCAACCTGAATAATCGCCTTAGAGATTTCAGTGTCCCAGTAGTAGTTGTCCCGGCTTTCATCCTTTTTCAGTAATGATGTGCCGGGCTTCTTGATTTCCAAAATATCCAGATAGCTGTCATGGGTCAGAAGCGAGAAATCTGGAAACTTTGTGCCAACAACAGCGACGTTTATCTTATCGAGAGCTTTGATGTATCCCTGCTGAATGATGAGGATTTTGCTTTTGATGTAGGTTTGCCACCAACTCTCACCCTTGTTCTCAGACAAAGCCTTCTCTATGTCGGCTACCAGTTCCTTCAATGATTGAATCTGCGCTTCTGCTTTCAGTAAGTTCACAGACGCGACCGATTCCGAAGAAATAAAATCTGGAAGAAAAGCGCGAAGAGCAGTCTTGTCTTCGCTGGAAAGGCGGGTCACAACATCTTTAGTCAGGATGTTTGACAGCACACCCGGCACGTAAACCGCCGAGTCGCTCTGTTCAAAATCATTGGGAAACAGTGACGCAAACGTGTTTCCAACGATGTCGTTTTTCATGTCACGGCTGATGCCAAAATACCGTTTGTTCATCTTGGAGAGAGTCTGCTGAGATGTCCTGACTCTCATGATGCCGCGCAGTGGTGTCAGATCGTTCGTTTCCTCGGTGATGATCCAATGGAACTTCTCGTATTTTCTTCGGAGTAGTTCCAAGATGTGCTTGCCGAACGCGATTTTGCCATCATCCTTTAGGCTTGGAGGTCTTTTGCCTTCGTAATAAATCTTTATGCCCTTTAGCTTTCTCCCATAAGCAATGTTCGACACCTTCACATATTTCAGAAGCCCGCTCTTTTTGCTCGCCTTCTTATGCTTCGGCATGGTGAAGTCACACCATTCCACTGCTCGGTCAAGGTGCCGAATACGGTTAGCTGATGCTGAATCTTACAGGATTCTAGCCGCATGCGCGGCACTAGATTCTACGCCGACCCGTCAGAGAGTGGTAGAATCCGGCCCGTTGCCCGCGATGAAAGGCACTACGCCTCTACTGGTGGCTCTGGGAGCGACCGCGATCGTTGAGTGGCTCTTTGCCAAAAGAAGGAAAAGAATGCCCCAGCTTCCTACAGGATTCGGAGACCCAGCTGTCCAAAAGCATTTCATCGTGTCGCATCAGGCTTTTTTGCTGGAGGTTCCAGAGCTTGAGAAAACCGTAAAAAAACTATTTGACGAATCTAACATCAAGATCAGCGAGCGGGCCGACAAGAGAGGCAGCGCGCCACGCACCAACGATGAGTTGGTTGATTCGACTGTCTTTGCGCTTGAACGCGCATCTTTCGATGATTTTGGCGATTTACTAGTTCTAGCGTGTAACGGGCACGGGCTAGGAGCAACTAAGGTTTTGAGAAGCATATACGAGCAGTTGGTGACTGCGATGTACATTGCGCAGAAACCAGCCGAAGCAAACATTTTTCTAGATCATGGCGAGATTGACTCGGGAAAGATCATTGAGAGGTTCGCGGCTGTGGTCCCTGACCGACTGGCCCAAGACGTTACCCCAGAAGAACTTGAAGAAAAACGGAAACGAAATGCGGAAGCTAAAGTGCGGACAAATGAGAAGCGTTGCAATAAGTGCGGACTACTCAAGGAAAAAGACGCGTGGACTCGCGTGTCTGCTGACTTGATGGCCGAAGAGGTTGATAAGGAACTGTTCGACGCCTATACAGCTTGCTTTTTGATACCGACGAAGCTGATTCATCCCACAGCAACCGGGCTAAACTTTCGAGTTCGCTTCACCGACCAAGGCATGGAGTACAAGACGCTATCTGAACCAGAAGCCAGCGCAGCGTTGTTGCGAGGCCACTGGTTGATTATAAAGATGCTTATTCATCTGAACGCACATTTCGGTTTGGCGCAGGCAGCTGACGTGCAGAATCGTCTAGACCAGTTTCATTCCGTTTGGCGTAAAGAACTTAGCTCCACTTAACTCCTTATCCTTCTACTAGGCAGCGGGAACGCCGTAAAACATGGGTCTTTTGAGTGTGGTTTGTAGTGCTCCCCTCTAAAACTAGACACCTCAGTTAGGTAAGATCAGGGCCTCCAAAACAGGAGGCAACATGGGCAGGAAACCGCGTGTAGATCGGTCCCCCGAAGAGAAGTGGCAGATCGTTCAAGAAGGAATCAAGAGTGGGAACGTCTCGGAGACGTGTCGGCGTCACGGGATCGCTCCGAATCTGTTTTATCGCTGGAAGGATGAGGCAGAACAGGGAGCGAAGGCAGCGCTTGGGGGGAGAAGCGCTGCCGCGGCGGAGACCGAGAAGGATCACCGCATCCGGCAACTGGAACGAACGCTGGGGCGGAAAGCGCTGGAGATCGAAATCTTAAAAAACGTCGTGGGGGAGTGAGCTGCGGTGCGGTTCACTCCCAGGCGCGAGAGATGCTGACGCAGGGCTACACGGCAACGCTGGTGGCGGCGACGTTGGCCATCAGCCGGTCGAGTCTGTACTACCAGAAGCGGCCACGAGGCAGCCGAGCTGACCGAACCTACGATGAGCAGATCGTAATGGCGTGCGGAGAGAAGTTGGCGTATGGCTATCGACGGGTGGCGTGGTGGCTGCAGCGAAAGAAAGGGCTGCCCGTGAATCGCAAGCGTGTGTTGCGGGTGATGCGAGAACGTGGGTTGCTGGTGCGCTCGCGTCGTCTACGAGCACGACGGAAGAAAGAGTGGGGCCGCGTGGAAGCAGCCAAGCCGAATCAAATCTGGCAGACGGACATGACCAAGATCTGGGCAGGGCCAGCCGTTGGCTGGGCGTACCTGGTGTGCGTGATCGACTGCTGCACGCGAGAGATCGTGGGCTGGAATCTTTCGCATCGCTGCCGGACCGAAGACGCGTTGGCAGCGGTGGAGCTGGCGGTGCTGGCACGGCTGCCCGAGGGCAGCCGCGAGGCCTATGTGACGCTGACCACCGACAATGGGACACAGTTCACTTCGACACGGTTCATCGAGACGCTCAACCGGCTGGGCATCAAGCATCGTCGCACGGCCTATCATCACCCGGAGGGGAACAGCTACATTGAGCGGTTCCATCGCAGCCTGAAGGAAGAGGAAGTCTGGACGGCGGAATATCGCAGCGTGGAAGAAACACGTACCAGCATCGCTCGTTGGATCGAGGAGTACAATCACGACCGGCCTCATCGCGGTGTCGGAAATCGCACTCCGCGCGAGGCCTTCTTGAGTTTTGCAGTTGACCTAAAAAACGGGGCCCTGACTGTCTAAATTAGTGGGGAGCATTACAGGTTTAACATTTCGATCCCCACCGCCCTACCAACCATCTTCCTGATTGGTCGGGACTTAATAAATTCGCGAGGGGGCAAAAGGGGGCAGATAGGGCCATTGATCCGGTTCGGGTGCGCTAATTTTCGGCGGCACGGATGACAACCGGATTTCTGAGTCTCTTCATATTGGCCGGGAAAATAGCAATCTGGGCCATCGCAAAATCGGTATCGTAATCTCTCACTTTTTTCAAAAGGTGACCGTTTGTTAGAGCCATTCGACCGTTTCTTCAAAATCATGCGCGCTTTCGGTAGCGGCTTCGAGAATCGACGGAATGGCTAATTCGCAATAGCTTCGCTATCCTTGATACTTCCCGCAGGAGAGCGAGAAATGTCCGTTGAAATCGACCTGGCGAAATTCAAGAAAAAGGCGAAGCTCAAGGACCGATATGCGAAGCAGCTTCAGAGGCTCCAGGCTAAGAGCATTGCGACGGTTTTTATCGAGCAAGCGGTTAATGCGGCCACTGCTAACTTGGCGACGGCGAGTGCCGGTTCCCTGGTTATTTATGGTGAACCGCAAAGCGGTAAGACGGAGATGATGATCTGTCTTACTGCGAAGCTTTTGGACAAAGGCTACCCCACTATCGTCCACCTTATGAACGATAGCGTTGACCTTCTCACCCAAAATCTCAGGAGATTCAAGATTTCCGGGTTAGCCCCTGCTCCGAGGAGCTTGTCCGAGTTTCTCCAGTCGTCCGACACGCAAAATCCGCAAGAGCTCGTCGTTTTCTGTAAGAAGAATTTTCGGGATCTTGAGAAGTTGATTAATCGGCTCGCTGATAGAAAGAAGATAGTAGTCATCGACGATGAAGCTGACTATGCAACGCCGAACGCAAAGATCAACCAGGGTGCAAAGACGAAGATCAATGCATTGGTTGACCAACTTATCGGTAAGAACGGGTTTTACATCGGGGTGACGGCGACACCTGCGCGCCTCGATCTAAACAATACCTTCCAAAACGATACGGCCAAGTGGGTTAATTTTCCGCCGCACTCAGAATATACGGGGCAGAGCGTTTTCTTTCCTCTGGACAAGAATGTTTCTTATCGCCTGAAACTGCTCGACCAAGGTGGTAGCCCGAAGGAAGCTCAAGACGCGCTGGTGCGGTTCCTCGTCACCGTCGCTTATCTAAACACGTATGAGAACGGAGTAGAGGAAAACTACACAATGCTTGTCCACACGAGCGGAAAAAGACAAGATCACGAGGCTGATCGAGTTCGGATCGAGGAGTCCGTTAAGGCTCTAATAGACAGCGAGAGCGCTGAATTTGATGCGCTCGTCACTCAAGTGCACCAGGTAGCCCAGGAACTCTACCCGAACAAGAGCGCTGACGTCTTGACAGCCTACGTCGTTACGAATGCTTCTCGGGCGACGCTTGTCGTGCTGAACAGCGAGCGCGACCGCAAGGCCGCCGGTGAAAACGCGACGGAGCCGTCGTCACCCTTCACAATTATCATCGGAGGAAATATCGTTTCCCGTGGCGTTACGTTCCCCAATCTGCTTGCAATGTTTTTCACCCGCAACGTCAAGCACAGATTGCAGCAGGATACCTATATTCAACGGGCCAGGATGTTTGGCGCGAGAGGCAAGTACCTGAAGCACTTCGAGCTAACCATACCGTCTCAACTCTACGGCGATTGGCACAGATGTTTTGTCTTTCATAAGCTGGCGCTCGCTACGATCACCAGTAAACTTGGCTCTCCTGTGTGGATCGGCGACAGACGCGTATCGGTTGCGGCGGAGTCGAGTATTGACAAAGCGACTGTCGCGCTCGATAAGGGCGAAATGTCCTTCGGGATGTTCAAGAATTCGAGCGATCTTGACGCCATCGTGCTTGAAGATCAGGAGAACATTGATACCCTGAAGAGATTGAGGAAAAAAGTTGGCAATGAAGCGCTACCAATGTTTCTCATCGAATACATTGAGGCTGTGTCGCAAAATAGTCCTGGGTCGCTCGCAATCCACACCGCTTCTTCGATTGCGGGATACGGTTCAAAAGCCAATCAAAAAACAATTTCGCGCGGCAAGGGATTCATGGGCAAGAGCCAACTTGAACCGAAGAGATTCCCCAACGCGGAACACCATATCAAGATTTTTTGCAACAAGCAGGGTAAGGCAAAGGTGTTTTATAAGTTTAGGGGCAGCCTTCAGTTTGTGCAAAACCTCAAGGATGCCATCTCAAACAGCTGACTCAGGAACGTGCAGTGGCGATGGAACTGTAGTACATTCAACAAGTTAAATGGGAAGAAAAGGCGAAGTACATACCAGCAATGGCGAACGAACCCACATTTGTCGCGATCGGCAACGCGACCGACAAGATCAATGTCCGCCTCAGTTACCGCATCATCGAGTTGTTTTCCGAAGGTCTATACGCCAGCCCGAACAAGGCCGTTGAAGAACTTGTCGCCAACTCCTTTGACGCCGGCGCGCAGACTGTACAAGTCATTCTCTCAGCCAACCTGCACGACCAAGATGCTTCCATCGTCGTCATTGACGACGGCGGGGGTATGGGTGTCGAGGGACTCAAACAGCATTGGCTGATCGGCGTCAGCAACAAGCGTAGTCTCGGCGACAAACTACCACGAGGTCGCCAACAGATCGGCCAGTTCGGAATTGGCAAACTCGCCACGTACGTGCTGTCTGAACGTCTCACACACATCAGCAAACACAACGGAAAGTATTTCTCGACTTCGATGGACTTCAGCGCGATTGACCGCCGCGTCGAAAAGGAAGTTGAACCGAAGGTTCCCATCACGATTGCCCTTCGCGAACTGACCGAGGCACAGGCCAAGGAAGCGGTTTCCACTTGGAGCAAGACTGCGGCGTTCAGGGCCAGCGGTATGGTTCTTTTCGGCAAGGGCGCATCACCAACCTGGACGGTCGCCATCATGTCCGATCTCAAGAAGAAGGTTCATGAGATCAAGCCTGGCGTTCTCGAATGGGTCCTCCGAACCGCACTTCCGCTAAGGGACGATTTTTCGATCTGGTACAACGGTAAGAGGCTCGCGGCTAGCAAGCAGGCTAAGGGGCGAATCGGAAAATGGATTCTTGGCAAGGACATTACAGAACTGTCGAGACCAGCACCAGCGGAAACCGCTGCGAGCGAAGACGAGGACGTACCGCTTGCCGATGATCGGCGCTTTGGCCTCGAAGTCCCGGAACTCGGTCGGGTCACTGGCTACGCGGAAGCATACAAGGATCTCCTTGCCGGTAAGTCGGACGAGATAGGGAGAAGTTACGGCTTCTTTGTCTATATTCTCGGACGCCTGATCAATGTCGATGACGGACACTTTGGAATTGACCCGAATGAACTCAGGCACGGCACTTTCGGAAGATTCCGTCTTGTCATTAACATCGACAGCTTAGACGAAGAACTCCGCTCCAACCGCGAGACCATTCGCGAGGGAACCCCCTACGAAACCGCAAAGAACGTTCTCCGCGCAATTTTCAATTACGTTAGACCCTTCATCGACAAGCACGACAAAGACGAGGCTCCTGGCGAGAAGCTTGCCAGGAAGCTCGCCGCCTCCCCTGGCAGCCTATCGCGAATCCCCATAGTTGAGCTGGCACGGGCCGTCGTTGAGGGTAGGAGTAGGGCGCGCTACATCTTCGTGCCGAAGCTCTCTTCGGAAGGAGAGAAGGAAGAGTTTCTGGCCGCTCTCGAAGAACGCGCGAAGGAAGGCAGCCAGTTCGTTACTGGCCTCGCGCTCGATAATAGCGTGCCGTCTGAATCCGGCCTAGCCAGGTTCAATACGCAAACCGGCGTTATCCAACTCAACGGTTGGCACCCTTTTGTCATCACGTTCCATGACGAATTCACCAACAAGAGCACGCGGCAACCGCTGGAGCTTCTGGCGATGGCAGAGATTCTTGCGGAGGCTCACCTCTACAGCATCGGCGTCCGACCAGAACAGATCAACGAGTTCTTAACGGCCCGTGACCAACTTCTCCGTACGTTGGCGAATGAATCCGGACGGCAAAGCCCCATGGCTGTGGCCAGATCACTCCAGGAAGCCCGGAACAATCCAGACATGCTGGAGCAGAAACTATGTGCGGCTTTTACTAGCTTGGGTTGCGACTGCCGGCTTATCGGAGGAAAGGGGAACGCGGACGGCGTTGCGGTTGCGGGCCTATCTGCTGACACCAAGGGCAATCCGCGCCAATATAGCGTTAGCCTCGAAGCAAAGAGCAAAAAGACAGATGCCGGAAAGGTAGCCGCATCGACCGTCGATATTGCAGCAGTGATCCGACACCGAAAGAAGGAAGAATGCCAGCACGCCATCGTCGTCGGGCGCGATTTTCCTGCGAAAGAGACTTCAGCTCTGGCTCAGGATATCGACGATGATCGCCAGAAAACGCTGGCCCAGGGAGATCCAAAGACCATCACGTTCATCACGATTGATGATCTCGCAGAACTAGTGAGGTTGCGTCCGTTGAAGCAAATCGGCCTGCTGAAGCTGAGGGAGTTGTTCCAATGCAGAATACCCTCGGAATCACATGACTGGATCGAGAAAATAAGGGCCTCTCACGTAAAGAAACCGCCGTACAAAAAGATCATCGACACAATTGCGGAACAACAGAAGGCCTTCCACAAGAACGCAGTGAAGTTTGCCGGATTGCGAGTCGCGCTCTCGAAGCTCAATCCTACTATTCATTACGACACCGACGACGCACTTGCCGATATCTGCAAGGCAATGGCACAGATGTCGAATGGCACAATGTCTGTGACTTCGGAGACGGTGGAACTGGATCAAAGCCCGGCTAACGTCCTGACAGAGATCGAGGCGGCCACACGCGAACTCGAAGATACCGAGAATTGATCCTGATGCTTAAGTTTCAACAACAAACGATCTATGAGGCCCTTGGACGTGAACCGGTGCACCCATTTCCTGCACGTATGGCACCGGGAATTGCATTGGCACTTATGTCCAACATGGATGAATCCCGTGTGCTCGACCCGATGATGGGTTCGGGTACCGTGCTGGCGATGGCCCGTGCACAAGGCCACCGAGGAATCGGCTTCGACATCGATCCTCTTGCGGTCCTTATATCCAAAGTGTGGACGACGGCCTGTGATCCGGTGGAGATTCGCGATCAGGCGAACAGCGTGCTTGAAGCTGCGTTTACGGAATTCAAGAATATCTCCGTGAGTGACGCTTATCCTGAGAGTGCCGATGAAGAAACCCGCAAATTTATCAGGTACTGGTTCGATGGCTACGCACGCCGTCAGCTTACTGCTTTGTCTTTGACAATTAGCTTTATTGAATGCGAGATCGCACGCAACGCCCTTTGGTGCTCGTTCTCGCGACTCATCATCAGCAAACAATCCGGCGCGTCACGCGCGATGGATCTCTCGCACAGCCGTCCGCATCGGGCGTTCGATACCGCACCGGGAAAACCGTTCAATAAATTCCTCTCGGCAGTAGAACGAGTCATCACAAATGGAATCGACAAGAAGAGCGCGAACCGGGGACCCAGACCAACCATCAAGATGGGTGACGCACGTAAACTAGCATTGCCCGATCAGTCGATTGACTTGGTTTTGACTTCGCCGCCATACCTGAACGCTATCGACTATATTCGCTGCAGCAAGTTCTCGCTCGTTTGGATGGGTTACAACGTCGGCGATCTGCGCCAAGTCCGCGCCGCCAGCGTTGGCGCGGAAGCTGCGCCGCATTCGTCGCTGGACGACGACCAGGAAATCAAGTCCATCGTTGACGCACTGCAGTTGCAACCCAAGCTAGAGAAGCGGCACGAGCGAATCCTGAACAGATACATACACGACATGCGCGGATCGATCTCCGAAGTAGGGCGCGTGCTCTCCCGCGCCGGGAAGGCGGTCTATGTGGTTGGAGAGAACACTCTACGAGGGACGTATATTCGCACGTCGGTTATTGTGTCGAAGCTGGCACAATTGGCTGGTCTATCAGTGAAGGAACGACGTACACGCACTTTGCCTGCAAACCGGCGTTATATGCCGCCTCCGTCTTCTGGGCACGATGGAGGGGCGATTGAGGCGCGAATGCGCAAAGAAATTGTGCTGACGTTCTCCAAATAGATCCCACGCTCCCTAAAGTCTTAAATAGCGGCATCCAGCCGTGTCAACATACGAGAATATAGGAAGCCTCAGTACTTCTGTTCAGAACAGCAGCGATTCCTGACGGATACCGCCTCGCGACGCGACATAGGCGAGAGTTCTCGAAACGGTCGCTCCGTGCCCTAGCTTTACGATGTATAAGTGGGTATAAAATCAGTTGTTTTCGGAGCACCCCAAGTAGATGTCAATAGATTCCACTTTGACCCCGGACAACAAGTTTCCGCTAGGCCAGAGAATAGCCCTGCCTGGCCATTTCCTGGAGCCAGTCACACTTGAGGCGATTCGATTTATCGGCTCAGGATATGAGTGCCGCGTCCGTCTGAGCGATGGAACGCCGGACGAAGCGATCCTCTCATTGGAAGAGGCTGCAGCGCTTGCTGACCAGGTGGTCACAACGCAGGCGGTAATTCACCCTGCCGATCCCGAAAAACTACGCCTCCTTGTGGAATCCGCGCGCATTCGACTGGCCTACGCACATGACCGTCAGTTTGCCGTCAGTCTTTCCGGTATCCGCACCCTGCCGCACCAGATCGAGGCGGTTTACATGAAAATGCTGCCGCAGCCGCGACTCCGTTTTTTGCTGGCAGACGATCCCGGCGCTGGCAAGACTATTATGGCGGGTCTCCTGCTCAAGGAGATGAAGCTGCGCGAAGCCATAGAGCGCATCCTCATCCTTTGCCCCGCTCCTCTAACGATTCAATGGCAAGACGAATTACTGAGGTGGTTTGGCGAACCGTTCGAGATCATTTTCTCTGCCGTTGACCAGCAGCAACTCGTAAACCCGTGGCAGCGTGCGACGCAGGTAATCGCGTCGCTGGACTATGCCAAGCAGGACGATGTTCGCGAGCGGGTTTGGCAACAGCGCTGGGATCTAGTCATCATAGACGAAGCTCACAAGTGCAGTGCTTATACGAAGAGGTCTTCCGGGCGTGGCGACGAGGTTGAGAAGACACGCCGCTATCAATTGGCCGAGCGCCTGGCCGCCGACGCCGACCACTTGCTGCTGCTGACAGCCACACCACACCACGGCGATGATGACCGCTTCAGCCATTTCGTCCGGCTGATCGATCCCGATTTATTTCCAGAGCCTACTCGTGTGGGTGAACGCGCAGGCGAGATCCGGCGCGACATTCTGAGTCTCGGAGAAAACTGTCCCTGGGCACTGCGTCGGTTGAAGGAAGACCTCCGTGACATCGACGGTCAGCGGCTTTTCCCCGACCGTCACGTGCACACTGTCACCTTCCGGCTGAATCATGAAGAGTTTGACCTGTACAAGGCCGTCACGGCCTACATAAACGAGTTTTTGCCGCAGGCCAGCGGACGCAAGAAGCAAAGTGTAGCGCTGACTCGTACTGTTCTCCAGCGACGCCTTGCCAGTTCAACACAGGCCATCGCCGAGTCGATCCGTCGCCGGTTGGAGAAGCAGGAGGGACTGCTGGAGGAGTTGGAGTCTCTATCACCAGCACAGCGGGCGAAACGGCTTGCACAAATTCAAGGCCGACTCACTGACGCGGAACAGGATGAAGATGATCTTGACGATGCCCAACGCGACATCCTGACCGATGAGTTCACGACGGCGATTGAACTCGACCAGCTCCGGGCCGAAATTGCTGCGCTTCGGGATTTGCTGGTGCAGGCATGCCGCGTGCGTGACCACGCCACGGATTCCAAACTCACCGCGCTTCGCGATTGCCTGGCGAAAGCCGAGTTCAATGAATTGAAAGACGGCAGAGGCAGGCTGCTGATTTTTACGGAGCACCGTGACACTCTAACTCATCTCCTCGACCACCTGAACCGGTGGGGATACTCGACTTGCCAAATCCACGGCAGCATGAATCCTCACGAACGGAAGCGCGCGCAAGAGGATTTCCGCACGTCCCGCCAAGTCTGCGTTGCGACCGAGGCAGCAGGCGAAGGCATCAACCTCCAGTTCTGTCGGCTGATGATTAACTACGACCTCCCCTGGAACCCAACGCGCCTGGAGCAGCGGCTCGGTCGCATTCACCGCATCGGCCAGGAGCGCGACGTACACGCCTTCAACTTTGTCGCGAGCGAGTCCGAAGAGGGCCAGCCAATCATCGAAGGCCGCATCCTTGAGCGGCTGCTACAGAAAATGGAGCAGATGCGGAACGCATTGGCGGACCGCGTTTTTGATGTTATCGGTGAAGTTCTGTCGCTGAACGATATCAATTTGCCCGAGATTCTCCGTGAAGCTGCCAATGATCCTCGACGTTTGGACGAATACCTCGACCAGATTGAGCGTGTTGACCCCAAACGCCTGCTTCAATACGAAAAGGCAACCGGAATCGCACTGGCACGCGCGAACGTAGATTTTTCGGGTTTTCAAACAGCGAACGCCGAAGCGGAAGAACGACGGCTGATGCCGCGCTACGTCGAGCAACACTTCGTGAATGCTGCTCGCGAGATCGGTCTAAAGGTTGAGGCCCGTGCTGACGGCCTATACCGCGTCGAGCACGTCCTCGCCGACCTTCGCTCCGACCGGCTTTCTGCCGTTCGGCGGCTTGGAAAGCCTGAGTCCTCGTATCGCAAAGTTACATTCCACAAAGAACACCTGGAGATGGACCAGCACATTGACGCGGTGTTGATCGGGCCAGGGCATCCGCTGTACGCCGCAGTTGATGAGCGACTGAATGAAATGCTCGGCACAATCACAGCGGGTATTGGCGTGTTCGTGGATACGAACAGCGATTCACCTTACAAATTACACTTCTTCGAAATGGCGGTTCGAGGCCAGAACACAAAGGGCGAAGTGCAAACTCTTCTAGGCGAGCTGGTCGCGGTGAGGGAAGAACTGTCAAGTGCCGAAGCGCGCTTCTCGGTAATTCCGGCGGATACCTTGCTCGATCTGCCTGCCCACCCTGCTGCTCCAGAAAACCTCGTCCCCGAGGACGTTGCGTCTGCGGCGGACTTTCTAAAGAGCACCTATCAGACCGAACGCCGCACTCAGTGCCAGCAGGAGCGGCAACACTTTGTTCAGGTTTGCCGCGACTACTTACAGCGGTCGTTTGACGCGCGAGTCAGGGCCGCGCAGGACCGCGTCATGAACTTGAAGGCGCGCGAGATGCGCGAGCCGGATGTGGCCATCGCTCGTCAGCGTGCCGAAAACGATCTGGCTGATCTTACCCGCACACGAATCGAACGGCTTGCCGGGCTAGAGCGCCTTACTCTAGCCAAGCACGGGCCTGTACGCCACGTCGCCACAGCCTTGGTATTGCCTAGCACGCGCTCCGTTGAAGAACAGATCGGTGCAGCGCTCGATGATCTCGATCCCGAGGTGCGGCGCATGTCTGAAATCGCTGCTGAGGATGTGGTCATCGCGTACGAATCGGTCCGGGGCTTCGAGTGCGAACGTGTGGGGCATCTGAAGATTGGGTTTGACGTGCGCAGCCTTGGCCCGGCTGATCCGCAGACAGGCTACCGTGATCCGGTCACAGGTATTCGTCGCATCGAGGTCAAAGGCCGACGCCGTGGTCAGCCCATACGCCTCACGACGAACGAGTGGTACAAGGCGACGCAGCTCGCGGATAGTTATTGGCTCTACGTGGTTTGGAATCCTCTCGAAAACCCCGACGCTGAGCCAATGAGAATTCAAAACCCGGTGAAGCATCTCGATCATGCCAAGCGCGAGGTCATTTCGGCACGCTACTACGACATTCCTGCGGATGCGATACAGAGCGCTGCAGAAAAGCAGAGGGAGTTGCTTTTGTGAGCGACGACAAGCGACTCATTGAGGACTACTTGCCGATCTCTGATATCAGCGCAGAGGCAAGTATTGAAAACAGCGTTACACAAGCTAAGGGATATCTTTCTAAGGCTCTGCTCTCTGTTCTGCATCGTTGGTGGGCAAGAAGACCATTGACAGCATGTCGCGCCGCAATATACGGCGCGTTGGTCCCGGCGTCTCGGTTCGTGCCGGGCAACGGCACTGACGCACAAAAAAAGAGTTTGGGAAGGGCTAACGCGGCGAAGTTCCTTAAGGCCCTCTGTCAAAGAAGCGTAACCCAGGAACAGTTGAAGCAAGCGGCGGAGCACATTAGGGCAGCGAACGGAGGTCAACCGCCTCGT
>DATLST010000028.1:0-18218 GCA_035534055.1 Candidatus Acidiferrales bacterium
ACTGTTCGGAAGGCGATTCCCGCCTGCCGGCAGATCTTGATGAAGTGTTGCATCTGTTCCCCGGTGGCCGACGGGATCGCGATCACGACCTCGTCCGCCGGATAGTGCGCTAGGAGGCCAGGGAGTTGGTCTATCTTCCCCAGTATGGTTACACCATGAATTGCAATCCCGAGTTTCGACTCGTCATCGTCCAAGCACCCCACCACGGCGTATCCGCTTTCTGAGTGAACGATTTCGCGGATCACCATCTGAGCAGCGAATCCAGCCCCAATGATGAGCACTTTTTTCAAACTCTTGGACTCACGCCGCATCGATTCGGCCAGAACACGTGACATCAAGCGTCCCCCAGACAAAAAACCGGCTGTCAGTACTGCCTCGAAAAGATATACAGAGCGCGGAAAGGCAAACACACCTAGGCCTATCATGAACAGATAGAAAACGATTGTTCCCAGGGCGACCGCTTTCAAAATGTTCAGAGCCTCGGTGACGCCGCTGAAATGCCACCATCCACGATGGAGGTTGAATAGCCGCAGCGAGCCCAGGCGGATTAAGACCAGGATGGGCGCAGACCAAAGCAAAAGAGGCCGCGAAGGCAGGCTGAAATCGAACCGCAACAACCACGCGAGCACAAGCGAGCAAAAAACCAGCAGCGCCTGGAACAGAACGATAAACCACGGCCGGTTCTCGAACACCAGCTTGGGCAGACTCAAAACGAATTTTCTCATGGATGTCTTGTCCTATCGACCGCGCAGATGGAGCGAACCGTTCGCCGATTTAGCCTTTCTTCCGGCACGAGGACTCGCGCGCGAGGCAGAAACGAATACAAACAGGCTGTGGAAAATCTTCACGAAAGAGTTTCAGGGATTGACACCATCGGGACCGAGAGTGGATCGGTCATGTCGCAGATGAACCAGCGCCCCCCGAAGGCCGCTGACTTTTTCACAGGCTGGTAGAAATTATTGTCGTCTTGACGTCAAGAGACTGACCAAGCCCGCTTGAAGAATGAAAGCTCTACGGCGCGCGCACTCATGGTGACTCGATTTTGCGTTTAGACGAAAATTGATCGAATTGTGTTCAGAATGAGTGAGACATCTCGTCGAAATGAAATGTTATTGACATATTCGAGATTGAGTGACAGTTTATGAGGCAGAACAATTGTGCGGTAATAATCTTCGGGATCTGATTGGCTCGAAAGCATTTCTTCTTCATGGCGATACGCGATCGATGCCGGGTCCGTAATACCGGAGCGTGCTTTCAGTACTTGACGTTGCTCGGGCGAATATCCTGTGACGTAGCGCTCGACCTCGGGGCGCGGCCCAACCAAGCTCATTTCGCCGATTAAAACGTTCCACACTTGTGGCAGTTCGTCGATTTTGTATCGCCGCAGGATCGAACCGACAACTGTGATTCGAGAATCGCCAGATACCGTGATTAGGGGACCTCGCGTTCGTGATAGCACCATGGAACGGAACTTCATAACAAAGAATATTTTCCCGTACCTTCCCACGCGGCGCTGTCGAAACAAAACCGGGCCCTGGGATGTACATTTCACCAAAACTGCCACAATCAGAAAGAGAGGTGTGAGCAGGGTCAGGGTTGCAGCCGCAACTGCAATGTCTAGCATTCGCTTCCCCGCTCGTTGGTACAACGTCTGCCTGCCGGACGAATCTTCTTGATTCAGCAGGCATTTCGGGGACTCTTCGAGACAATTTTCAGGCTGTGGGTGCCGTAGCATGTTGTCCAACCGGCGAAGGACGCATCGCATGATTCGCCATACTTGTCACGGCGTCGATTACTTGTTCGACTTCTTCCTCGCTCATCGTGGGATAGATCGGCAGCGAAATAGATCGAACGTATTGCGATTCAGCATTTGGAAAATCGCCCGGTCGATATCCAAACTCGCGCTGATAATAAGGCTGCAAATGCAAAGGTATAAAGTGCACGCTGGCGCCGATACCGCGTTGGGCGAGCTGGTCAATGAATTGGTTTCTACTGATCGCGAGTTTCTCGAGATTAAGACGGAGAACATAGAGATGCCAGGAGCCTTGCCGATCCTTGCGTACGATTGGCGGCTGGAGCCCCTCGGCGGCTTGAAACGCACGGGTGTAGCGCTCGGCGATGTGGCGCCGCGCCTGCCACATCGCGTCGCATTTCCTTAACTGAACCAGACCCAAGGCGGCTTGTAAGTCTGTAAAATTGTACTTATAACCTGCCTCGTGTATTGCGTAGTGCCATGACCCTTCCGCGGTGTAGCGCTTCCAACCATCTCGTTCGATTCCATGGAGACGCATCATGCGCATGCGATCCGCTGCTGTTGCGTTTTCGGTCGTGATCATTCCACCTTCGCCCGTCGTCAGCGTCTTGGTCGCATAAAAACTGAACGCAGTGAACTCGCTGAGAGAACCGATCGACTGGTCGCGGTATACAGCAGGAAGTGCGTGCGCTGCGTCCTCGATGATTCGCAAATTCTTCCGTTCGGCGAGTTCGTGAATCTCTGACATGTCGCATGGCTGTCCTGCCAGATGGACCGGTATGATTGCTCGCGTTCGCGAGGTGATGCGCTGTTCAGCATCGCGCGGGTCGATGTTCAACGTTTCCGGATCGACGTCAACGAATACCGGCCGGCAACCCAAATAGGTCATGACTTCCGCGGTAGCCGTGAACGTCGTTGTGGGCACGAGTACTTCGTCGCCCGGGCGCAAGCCGATGGCATCGAGAGCCAGGTGCAACGCAGCCGTGCAGGAGGAGACAGCCACCGCATGAGGCGCGTTCACGTAACGCGCAAACTCTTCTTCAAACTGGATTGTTTTCGGCCCCATGGTGAGCCATCCGGATCGGATGACTTCCGTTACGGCAGCGATTTCCTCTTCGCCGAGATCGGCTCGGTGAAACGGTATCTGAATACCAGCGGTTTTAAGTGTCATTGGCCCTCGGCGTACCTGTGCAGTACGAGTAAGCTCTCATCCGTTGGCAGTTAACTTGTGCATTCCCTGAAAGAATAGACGTCATGGCTCCTGTACTTCATCGGGTGACGAATCGACATTTGTGTGTGACCTGCTAACTATCGATGCCAATACTGACTGCTCGAACCGCTGGGCGATTTTCTTTCGGTCATAGTGGCGAGCGACAAATTCGCGCCCGCTTTCACCCATGACTCGCCGCAGCGCTCGATCACTCTTCAGATGGAGAATGGCATTTGCCATTGCCACGACGTTTTCTGGCTCCACGCAGATTCCCCCCTGTGCTCTCTCCACAAGTGATTTGGCTTCGCCCTCGATGGCGACTACAACCGGAATTCCCGAGCCCATGCATTCAAACAATTTTGATGGCATCGCTCCGCAAAAAAGTCGATGCTTGCGCAGAGGAATAACTGCAACATCAAGCGCTGAGAGCACCTCCGGCATGCAAGAGGCAGCCTGCGGCGGATAGAACCTCACATTCCCCAGACCTCTCAGGCTTGAGTCCTGAACTAGCCGTTGCTTCTCAGGGCCATCACCAAAGAGGACAAACAGAATATCTTTCTGGTCCGCCAAGAAATGTGCCGCATCCAAAATAGTCACGAGATTCTGGGCCAGACCGTGCAATCCCGCGTATCCCACCACGAAGCGATCCGTCAGCCCAAATTCCGCCCGGACGCGCATTCGAGTGCTCTCCTTTTCAGAAGGAGACAGCAGACATTCAGTGCTTACCCCGTTCGGCATTAATTCGACAGCCTTGTCCGGGAACCGCTTCTGAATGTTTGCGACAATGCCTTCCGTCTGTCCTGTGATGAAATTTGCGTGCCGGTAGAGGAATTCCTCAATCTGGGTCGCAACACGTATCAACGACGTATTTCGGAGGACGCCCAATGCGACAGCTGATTCCGGCCAAAGATCAGATACATTTAAAATGAACCCGCATCTCTTCAATCGGCTCAGGAGCCACCCTGCGAGCCCTAGAAATAAAGGCGGCGATTCCACAAAGACTAGGTCTTGCCCTCCAGTCTTCCAAATCCCAATCAGCGTCGCGATCACAGCAAAGGACAAAAAATTGGCAATGCGCGGAATAACCTTCTTGCTGTTGGTTGTGTAAAGCCATGTCCGGATAATTCTTACGTTCGCCTGTTTTTCGTCCAGCAGAATGTGACTTTTATAGTCCTCAAATATCTCTCCCTTGGGATAATTGGGCATTGCCGTCAAAACGGTTACGGAATGTGATGATTCGGACAACCGCGACATAAGATCCGCCAGACGGTTCTGCGAAGCGCCGGTCTCGGGAAAGTAATATTGTGTGAGAAGGAGGATTCGCAACTATTTTCTCATTGGGCAGATTTTCTCCAGGCTTGATGCCATTCGGCAATCGCATCTACAATCGCGGTCGCTGCGCTGTTTTTCGGGCCACTCGCGGGAGTGGAAATTGAATTTGGCTGGACTTCTTTAGCAGCCCAAAACAAGTCAACTATCTTCTCTGTTCGGCTGCCGGCAAGATGATTTCGTCCGCTTTCTATGGTTTCGATCCACTCTGTTTCTTCCCGCAGAGTAACGCACGGAACCTCGAACCAAACAGCTTCTTTCTGGACTCCGCCTGAATCCGTGAGCACAACCTTTGACGAGCTTTCCAGGGCCAGCATGTCGAGATAAGACAGGGGTTCAATGAGAATAACGTTGTCGTGGTCTGTAAAGTCCAAGTGAAACTCTTTCAGCTTCTTTGATGTTCTCGGGTGAACCGGCCACACGAGAGTCTCTGCCTTACCAATTTCCTTCAATGCCTGCACGATGCCGCGCAAATGCTGAGGAGTGTCTGTATTTTCGGCTCTGTGAACCGTTACGAGGGAATAACTTTTAGGGACGAGTTTGAGCCGTTTCAGAATCGTCGATTTTTGCTGGGCGACCTGCAGGAACTGAAATGCGGCCTCTTGCATGACGTCACCGACCAGATAAACGTTGCGCGTGATTCCCTCAGCGTTGAGATTTTTTACTGCTGTTGCCGTGGGAGCAAAGAGCAGCGATGACAGATGGTCTGTTAACACCCGGTTGATTTCCTCGGGCATTCCTCGGCGAAAACTACGTAGTCCAGCTTCGATATGTGCAACTGGAATCTGCAACTTGGCGCCCGCGAGAGCGCCGCCTAGGGTCGAGTTAGTATCCCCGTAAACAACGATCGCATCCGGTCTCTCTCGTTCGAGCACCTCCTCGGTTCCCTTCAGAATTTCCGCCGTTTGCCACCCCTGGGTACCGGAGCCAACATTCAGGTTGTATTCGGGCTCCTTCAGCGACAACGCAGTAAAAAACACCTTGGACATTTGATGATCATAATGCTGGCCCGTGTGAACTATGACTTCCCGAATGTGATGTCCATTCTGAGAATGGATTTGGTTAAATCGTTCAAAGGCGCTCGAAATAGGCTTAGCCTTCACAAATTGCGGGCGAGCACCAAGAATGGTGACAACCTTCACGGCGTGCTCACACAGTGACGTTTTAGTTGAACCGGCAAATTCGAACGCATCGGTCAGAATCGAATCTTTTCAATCAAGATATTGCCGCGGCCACCTCGGCTTCGCGGCAAGCACCGTCCTCCATGGCATACTCTTTTCCGCAAGCGGAGCACTTCATCGTCGAGGTTTCGTCATCTAGCCGCACGCCGCAGGCGCACATCCAGCCGACTTGCTTTCCCGGAACACCCATCACCAGCGCGTAGTCGGGAATATCATGCGTGACGACAGCGCCAGCAGCGATGAAGGCGTAGCGTCCAATCGTGGTCCCGCACACAATGGTCGAATTCGCTCCCAAAGTAGCGCCCCGTTTTACGAGCGTTTTCTGATACTCGTGCCGCCGCACGACGTGGCTGCGCGGATTGATGACGTTGGTGAACACCATCGAAGGTCCGCAGAAGACGTCGTCTTCGAGCTCGACTCCCGTGTAAATCGATACGTTGTTCTGGACCTTGACGTTGTTGCCGATGCGCACGCCGGGACTGACCACGACGTTTTGGCCCAGATTGCAGCCGCGGCCCAGCTTCGATTCGGCCATGACGTGGGAGAAGTGCCAAATTTTTGTGTCAGCACCAATTTCGCAGGGCTCGTCGATCACCGCCGTCGGATGAGCGAAGTAGTGCATCTTCCGGGCTTGCACCTCCACCGGCGTTCCTTTTTTCCGCAACGAGCGCTCACAGCCTTCCAACACTTCCAGAACGCGGAGAGCGCTCTCGCCGTTGGAGCGAGGATCCTTTCGCGTCTGCACACAATCGAGGAAATGTTCGCATTCGAGCCGCAGTGGCTCATCCGGCGCAATCGCGATTGGCTGGCCGCCGTCTTTTTCTGCAATCGGCTTGCGGTCAACCCAGTTGATGCGGTGCGAATACAGCATGAGCTTGTGTTCCGATTGGACGTCGTCAAACACCGCCATCTTTTCACTTCCGATGATAGCGAGTTTTTGCTCTTTGAAAGGATGGAGCCAGCTCACGAAGATGTGAGCCTTAACGCCGCTTGCGAAATCGAGCGTGCTCAGCGTCGTATCCACAATGGGACTCAGATAGCTTCCGCCATGTGACGCGACGCGAGTGGGGGCCTCGCCAAGAAGGAACAAGATCGCAGAGATATCATGCGGGGCAAAGCTCCAGAGGATGTTCTCTTCGGTGCGCAGCTTTCCCAGATTCAGCCGCGACGAATAAATGTATTGGATCCGGCCCAACTTGCCTTCGGTAATGAGGCGTTTGAGTTCGCTGATCGCGGGATGAAACTCCAAAATATGGCCCACTTGGAGGATGCGGCGGCGCGCTTCCGCGAGCTCGACCAGTTCGCGCCCTTCAATGGCATGAAGCGCCAGGGGCTTTTCAACAAACACATCCTTGTCTCGCAATAAAGCCTTTCGCGCTAAATCAAAATGCTGCGCCGCCGGAGCAGCGATCACGACGGCCGGAATGGAATCATCCTGGAGTATCTCCTCGATGTCCTGGGTCGTGCGTATGCCGTACTCCTTGGCAGCCTGCTCCAGCGCTTCTTTGCTTACGTCGCAGACGCACGCTAGTGCCCCCAGCGCATGAAAATTGCGGACAAGATTTTTCCCCCAATATCCGGAACCAATGACAGCAATTTGTGGAATGGAAGTGCCCACTCTAGCCTCCTTGGCTGAACAAATCGGTTAGTGCGTGCGGAAGAAGTCTGAGACGGTTGCAACAATGGTTTCCTGCTGTTCCCTGCTGAGTTCAGGATAAATCGGAAGGGCAACTACTTCCTTGCTGGCGGATTCCGCCTCCGGGAAGTCTCCCACCTTGTGCCCCAGGTATGCGTAGGCCCGCTGTAGATGGAGCGGGGCAGGATAATAGACTTCGGTCGGGATGCCACGCTCCTTGAGGAAAGCGCGCAGACCATCGCGCTCGGAAACGCGTATGGTGAATTGGTTATAAACATGAGTCTGATTGTCTGGAGTCTCGGGCAGCTTCACCCTTCCTTCAAGCCCGAACTCGGCAAACAACTTTCTGTAGTGATCGGCATTGTGTTGACGAGCTGTTGTCCATGCCTCGAGATGGCGCAGCTTCACTCGCAAAATGCCCGCCTGGAGCGCATCGAGCCGGCTGTTGATGCCGATAATTTCGTACTCGTATTTCTTTCGGCTGCCATGGACGCGCAGGAGCTTCAGACGTTCCCCAAGCTTATCGTCGTTGGTTGTTACCAATCCCCCGTCGCCCGCCCCGCCCAGATTTTTCGACGGAAAGAAACTGAAGCAGCCAAACGTTCCGAGGCTCCCGACCTGATGTCCGTGATAGCAGGCACCAATGGCCTGCGCGGCGTCCTCGACAACCAGCAGGTGATCTTTGGCAGCGATTCGCAGTATCGGGTCCAAATCGGCCGCAAGACCGAACAAATGCACGGGCATGATCGCGCGGGTTCGAGGCGTGATGGCTTTCTCGATTCGATCCGGATCTAGGTTAAACGTCACTGGATCAATATCTACAAATACAGGCTTTGCACCGATGCGCGCGATCGCTCCAGCCGTGGCGACAAAGGTGAACGGCGTCGTAATCACCTCATCGTCCCGCCCGATTTCGCCAGCGAGTAACGCCAGAAGCAGAGCGTCGGAGCCAGAAGCGCATCCCACAGCGAATCGAGCGCCAGCTTGGCTTGCCACTTCGCGCTCAAGGGCTTCGACCTCTGGACCCAAAATGAAGTGCTGGCTCTCCATTACTTCATTGATGGCTGCCATCACCTCTTCCCGAATCGACGCAAACTGCGCTTTCAAATCTAAGAATGGCAGCGTCACCTTCGCAAAATCGCTTGCTGCTTTTCTAGTAGGTGCGGCAATATTCGGATTCATCCTTTTCTCCCAGCTGGATTAATCATCACAAAGGCTTTTCCACAAGACATAGGGCATTCAAAGGGTTCCAGTTCGAACCACAAAGCTCGACCAGTAAGGAATCGGCTGGCTTGCACACCGAAATGTGCGCGCTTCTAAGCTTGCGCGCTCTAAATTCCCCTCTGTCTCTGTCCAACGCTTGCGTAGGCTTTCTTCATTCTCAGAGAGATGTTCGCCTCGGAGCATTCCAAAATCATCTCGCGGCCGTTCGAGCGTCGAGGCTCGGTTAGAATTTCGACGATGGCCTGCGTAAGAGCTGCAGAACTGCGCGGAGCAACCCGCGATGGAAACACGCCTCTCAAGCGCTCTGCGGCATCGCCCACGTCAACACTGGCGACCGGAAGATTACATGCCATCGCCTCCTTCAAAATATTCGGCGAACCTTCTGAGATGCTCGCTATCAAAAGACAATCCGCGGCATTCAAGAACAACGGAATGTTTTCGGGCGCTACTTCTCCATTTAGCTGAACAAGTCGGATGGAGCCTAGGGATCTTTTTGCGGCCTCAACGGCCTGATGGGCAAAAGAAAGGCCTTTTATGGCCGGATTTCCGCCAGCATTGAAAAGAACGACCCTTTCATTGATGTCCCATCCTAGTGCCCGCCGAGCGATTTCCTTCGGCATCGGACGGAACAAGTCTAGATTCACACCGGTCGGAACTACGACAACGTTCAGTTTCCGCCACCACAGGCGATCCCTTAGCTGGGGACTTGTGCAACAGATCAAGCCAGCACGGAGCGCGGAGAGTTGAGACAGGAAGTGTCCAATACAACTTCGCAAAAAACCGATGCCCGGCCCAGGATTCAAATCGCTGCCCCGAAACGTAATCGCAACAGGCCGCGATGTCGCAAGAACACAGAGAAATCCTGTCATGGTCCCGTAATGAGCGTGAACCACGTCGGGTGAAAACTCCGTTATTGCTCTTCGCAAGCGTATCCATTCATTTAAAACCAGCCTCGGATTTGTCCGTGATCTTAAGTGGAAGATACTTACCTCAATCCCTAGCTTCGCTAGTGATTCAACCTGGCGTCGGGCAAAGATGAAACTCGAGCCTTCCCCGTTCCCCGGTATCACTGCCAATATTCGCATTGTCTCTAACGAGGGCAACTTAGCAATCCTCGCAACTTCACCTTCTTGAGCATCCCAATGATCTTCATCCAGCCGAACGATTGCTCGATTCGTTTCCGCTTCTGCTGGCTGATCGCATAGCCCGCGTGCCGCGTGGTGCGTTGGTCAAAGGCGCTGCCGCCCGGCCGCGCCGTGTTCTGCACCACGTGCGGCGTCACACCTATCTTTCGCAACTGGCGCACAAAGTCTCGCGTGTCGAAGCCCTTGTCCCCGCCCAACGTCACGCGCTTCTTGCGGACGATTCGTTTGGCCATGGCCAGAGCCGCATCGCGCTCGGCGGTTCCCGTGGCCAGGGTCAGCCGCGTCTTCACCAGAAACCCGTGCCGATTCTCCATCACGGCGTGACCCAAGTAGCACAGCCGGGCTTCGGCTCCTTTCGACTTCTTGTACAGCCGCGCGTCCGGGTCGGTGGTGGACCGATGCGTTTCGTTGCTCCGCTTTTCACCGTGAAAATCCGCCTCGCGATCCCCGCCGCTTGGTCTGTCGTTCCCGTCCTTGCGGCGAAAACTCTTCTGACTGGCCCAGGCCTCCAGCAGCGTGCCGTCCACCGTGAAATGCTCGTCCGACAGATACGGATTCGCCAAGGCCAGCACCCGCTGGAAAAATACTGTGGCCATCTCTTCGTTCAGCAGCCGCTCGCTGCGCACCGAATAGAAAATCTGCAACAGCAGCGCGCGCAGCAACCGCTCCGGCGCGATCGACGGACGGCCCACGTCCGCGTACAACTTCGCAAAGCGCGGCGACATTTCTTTGAGCACCGTGTCCACCAGCGCCCGGACCAGCCGCAACGGGTGTTCGGTGGGCACTCGCTTCTCCGCTTCTCCGGCGAAAGATAACTGAACATTGCTTCCTGCTGGCTGTCTTCTCCGCGCATCGCTTCGCCTCCTGGCTTATCCATGAGACGAATCTCATTCACAGAAGTTGCAGGAATCAGAGTTTTTCAACAAGCTGTTAGAGGCACTTTGGTCGGCCGATTAGAGCGCTGGCCGCCATCGGTCCAGCCATCGGTCGAGGCTCCACAGCGCGTATGTTCTTTGGTAGAGAGAATATCGACTAATTTCGGATCGGTCCCATTCCTGGCTTGCGAATTGGGTCGCAAGGCATCGTAGGTATTCCGGACGGACAATGTCACGAATCGGAGAAGAAGCGCGCTGGAGTATGGCGGAAATCTCCTTCCGCCCGTCCTTGCCAATCCAGGTGTCGAAGGGAATCCCGAAGCCCTGTTTACGCTTATCCGCGATCTGCTGCGGCAAATACTTTCTGGCAAGTTTTCGCAGCAAGACTTTATTTGTCCGGAGTGAGTATTTCAGACGGTTCGGTAACTTTTGGGCAAGTTCCAGGATTCGATTCGAGAGAAAAGGGACCCTCACTTCGAGGCCATGTGATGAGCTCATCATATCGACCTTGCGAAGGTAGTCGGCCGCCAGTGCGGAGTTGACTGTAGCATCAATCAATTCAGATCCACCCGGGTTGTCGTGAACGCCGCTAAATTGAAAGCGGGGCGTATAATCACCGACTTGCATAGAAATATGCGGCTGGATTACCGCTGCTAGATCTTTAGCACGGAGAATGGAACACAGAGTCACGAGTCCCGACTCCCCAGCCTCCTTCGCTGCACCAACCAAACGCAACCCTCGGCGACGAACGTCCTTGCCGGGCCCGATTTCAGCATGAAGCGCCATCTCAATCGCTCCAAGCGACCAACGGGGAATGCGCCGCATCATCCGAATCACGTCAGCATGCATGAATCGTGGGTAGCCACCAAACATCTCGTCGCCGCCGTCACCGCCAATAACTACCTTTACGTACTTCCTAATTTCTCGGCAGATCAAGTATGTCGGAATAGCCGATGAATCTCCGAATGGCTGGTCGAACTGATCGAGCACCTGAGAGACAGTTTCTACGTCGCCCTTACTCGTCTCGAGAACGATCTCGTGATGTTTCGTCCCAACATGCGCGGCTACTGTTCGTGCGTAGTCCGACTCGTCGTAACCTGCTTCTCCAAATTTGACGTTAAAGGTGTGCAGCTTGGATCCGCCACCCGACGCACAAATAGCCACCAAGAGCGAGGAGTCAATGCCTCCACTCAGGAAGGCGCCCACCGGCACATCCGAAATGAGGTGTTCCCAAACCGCAGCTCGAAGCTCCTGCTCCAATGCACCCAGTGGATCGTGACCGTTGGAATGGTCTTCGCTCCGGTGCCAACGCCAATAGCGGGTGCTTGACACGTGGTCGCCAACCACTTCCATATAACAGCCCGGCTCAAGTTCGCGGCAGTCTCGAAAACAGGTTGCAGGTGCGAGAGGGTAGCCGAGCATCAGAAAATCTGTCAGCGCCTGGACATCGATCCTTCGCGGTACTTCCGGCCATGCCAGCAATGATTTCAGTTCCGAGCCGAAAATAAAACCTTTTGGGCCGTGATAATAATAGAGGGGCTTGATGCCGGTTCGATCGCGCGCGAGGAAAAGTTTGCGTTTTTCGATATCAAGTATGGCAAATGCAAACATTCCGTTGAAGCGAACCAAACAATCCGCTCCCCATTGGCGGAATGCATTAAGCAATACTTCCGTATCCGAGCAAGTGCGAAAGCTATGCCCCAGACCCTCCAATTCAGCGCGCAGATCACGGAAATTATAGATTTCCCCGTTGAAGATGATGACGAATCGTCCGTCCGGAGAATGCATAGGCTGTTGACCAGTCTCAAGATCGATGATCGCCAGCCGCGTATGCCCGAACCCGGCCATACCGTCTGGGTGATTCCACAGACCAAATCCATCCGGCCCGCGATGCGTGAGTGACCGCGTCGCTTCATCGAGATGAGCCGCGTTCATGTCGCGATTTGGACTATAAAATCCGCAGATCCCACACATAACATGATGTCCAAAGTCGAGATCTTCGCGCAGATACCGCAACTCGTCGCTTTCTGCAGTAGGCTATATTCTTCACTTTCGGGTTTTACTTGAGCGTCACACGACCGAAGAGCCAGAACAAACCTTCCACGTCGAGATGCACCCAGGAAAGCATCCAGCCCGTTATTCCCCCGACCAGAGCTCGGAGTTCTCCTGCCTTCATGGCATGAGCAAATTGAAGTCGCGCGTCGCTCCAGCGACCTTGTACCAGATAAACGCGCCCCTTCGGGAACCCGCTGCCAAACGGTAGCGAGCGCCAGCTCTCCTTGATTGACTCTTTCTCCGTTGGGCCAAGGCCAAACGAAGGATCCCCACAGGCCGTGAGAACAAATGCCTCAGCCGCAGCGGGCATGACGTCAATGTATTGAAGCGTCGCAGAACCTCCATGCCGCCTTCGATATCCTAGAACCGCTGGAGCGTAGAAGAATTTCCCTATGCGGCTAAGTCTTGCAAAAGTGGGTATGTCCGTTGGGCATTTACCGGGGAAATACTGAAAACCACCAATCGAATCCAGTGCCGAACGCCGAATGAGTACAGTCGAAGTCGTGATCAACGACTGCCCCTTCACAGTCAATAAGTATGGTGTCGCTGACCCTATCGGATCATTGAAGAGAATCGATTTCGGCAAAGATCCTCTTTTATGGTAAGCCCTGGCTTTCCGCCTGGCGTGCCTTCCTTTAGCATCAATGTCTTTGCACTCACCAAATGCCAGGACCACCCCAGGGTCTTCGAAAAATGATACTTCGGCTGCCAGCTTGTCCGGGGGCCAGGTGTCATCGCCTTCGAGGATTGCAATCAAACTTCCCTTCGAACCAGCAAGGGCACGATTGTAGGTATGAGCCAGGGCCTCGATGCCCTGGTTCTCTTGACGAATGCAGTGGATTCTCTTGTCCTTGTATCGTTCGACGACCGATTGAGTGCTGTCTGTAGAACCGTCATCGATGATGACCTGTTCCCAATTCGAATACGTTTGGGCAAGAACGCTCTCGATGCATGGCCCGACAAAGTGTTCGTGATTGTACGTTGGCGTGATGATGCTGACGACTGGCTTCGCACTCTCGCTCATGTCGAGCTCACCTTGTGGAGTAGGCAGGCGGGCACTAGACCCGAAGCACCCTGAAGCGTGGCGTCCGCCTCTGGGCGCTCCAAGGAATTCAGGTAGATAACAGCAACAGGGAGTAGATATAGCATCCGGACGTAGGTGAGGCTCGTAAACCCGAGTTCCATGGCCAGTATCGCTACAAAGAGCACATAAAGGTCCGATGTCCTTACCAAATTCCTCCTTAGAAATCTGAACAACCCAACGTACATCAAGACAAGAAGTACAACTGAACCGCGTAACAGATATTCAACTGGGCCCGAGTCCCCAATGAACAGATTTTCGGCCGTTGTCAGGCCTGTTGGGGAAAAGGGATGGTCATAGACATATCTCAGATTCTCGGCGTTGTTTCCTTGGCTTCCGTACCTTCCCAAGAACCCTTCCCCAGGCGCCGTGAATGCCGGCCGAGCGACTTGCAGTAGATCTTGCCAATTCTCGATCGGGTTATACACAGCATGAGCAATGCGAGGAAGGAGCAGGAGCGCAACAACAAGACCCGCGACAACAACAGCGGGTTTCTTCGCCCATACATGGATGGCCATAACTAATAACGCTAGGAGAGCAAATCCAAACCCACTAACGGACACCAGGCAAGGTTCAAGCACCATGTAACAAATGGCGAAGATGAGAAATAGCGGCCTTCTTGTACAGAGGTATGTCCTAAAGTTCAACCAAAAGAACAGAAATAGGAAGAAGGCGGCCAACGAGTGAGTTGCAAAGGTCATGATGGGCTTCCCGAGCGCCAGCATGGTCGGCACAAGTTCGGGGAAGAAATTCGAGTAGTGCGAGATAACCAACGCGTTTACAAATTCGATGTGAAAAATCGCGGACACCCCCAGCGTAACGTTCATCAAATTGCACGCAAGGAACAAAATCCTGCATCTACTCCCGAATCTCAACGACCGTAGTCGCGTCGAGTAGAGAAGAGCGATGGGCACGTAAAACCAGAGTACGCCGATGCCGAAGACGTGGACACGCGAGAGAAATGTCGCCCCAATAATGACCATTACGATCGGCATGGAAAAGAATAAGAATTGGTCTTCGTCCGAACCATTTGCCCACACCAGGTACAAATATAGGCAGAACACGCCGAAATAAGCGATTGCCATCAGCGATTTTGAGATATCGCCCCCAACGGACGTAGGGAGGTACAGTCCCGAGAGCAAGAGAAGTGAGATCACAACTTGGCATCTCTGGCCCTTTAGTGGTTTCGCCGCCGCAAGTTCCATCGTCACTGTCTCGGCACCGTCCGACCCCAGTTTGTGGCTTCCGGGTTCCCTGTCCTAAGGGTTTGGCACATCACTTATGCCGCCGGCCGCTGCCAAGCCATGCGAAGGACACGGGCGATGGCCGGCCTGTCTTCGCTACTGAGTGCGAATTTCCAGATAGCGACGTACGCCATCAACATGAGTGCTGTTGCATAAATGAGGCGCGGGAACACCGCCTGGACGAGGAAATGGCTGGCAGACAAACCGCAAATAAGGAGGACGCCGACACTCAGTACCGTGCCAAGACCCTTGTGCCATACCGAGCGAAGCGAGCAGTATCTGTGAGCTGCCCAGAAAAGCAAGGATGCATCCAGTGAAACACGAATCGTCCATGCAATCGCCGCGCCCACAATCCCCCAAGTCGGGATGAGCAGTACGCACAGGGCAACGTAGATTGGTAACTCCAAGAGGTGAAATTTGGCTGTCAAATCAGGCCTGTCCAACGCCTGGACAGCCGCGAAAGGAAGACGCGCTAGGGAATTGAAGAACGCACCAAGGGCTAAAATCTGGAGAACGAGCGTGCCCTCCACAGCAAATTGCCGCCCCATCCAAATCCCCAGGATATCTTTCGCCTCTAGAATTAGTAATGCGAAAAAAGGGAGAAGAATAAAAGCAAGGTATCTGGTTGTCAGGTTATAAAACCCTGTCAACTTTTCCTTCTCCGTTTCTACTGTTCCCCGCTCACTAAAAGCCGGGAACAATGTCGCGACAAGACTGGAAGGGAAAATCGCCAAGCGGTTGAACACCTCACTTGGCACGGTATAAACAGTCACAGCCGCCAGGGAAACAAAAGCAGCGATCAGGAATCGGTCCAGATACACCAGCAGGGGACTTATCACCTGAGAAACGGTCACCCAAGCGCCGAAGCGCGCTAAGCGACGAAGGGTCCCTAGATGGATTGTTAGCTCACTCAACAGATCCGGCACAAGGGCCAGCAAAAGTAGAAAATAGACGAGGTCCATTATCACCCGTGCCAGCACTGCAACCCAGACGACTGCGACTACATCGTACTTTTTCCACGCGAGAATCGTTGCCAGCACCCATTGAAGACTAATCGCGGGCACATTTACCAGGTTGATCCAGTCAAACCTTTGATATGAGCTGAGGACAGCGCGTAGAACCCCTTGGACGAGCAAAACAGGCAGCGCAACCGCGACGGCAATGAAAACGGACATCGCTTGGACATGAAGGGAAGCGGGAATCTTGAAAATATCGCGTACCAGAAAAGGAGAAATTGCAACGGCTATAACGGCCGCGACGGCACCCATGACACAATTGGCCACCAGTGCCGTCCGCGTCAAACTGGCAACTTGATCCGCCTCTCCCTTTCCTAGACACTCCGAAACAAATTTTGTGGTTGCGCGACTGACTCCTATATCCAAGAAGGCGAGATAACCCACAACAACCCATGCTAAGGAGAACAGCCCGAATTGCTCCTCCCCTAAAAACTTGACCAGGAGAGGTATCGCGACGAACAGGACCAGCGCGAGCCAACCTTCGGAAGCGAGATTGAAGGTGGTGTTTCGCGCGAGTACCGCCGCGGATGTAAATCGACTCTTAGTCAACTGGACTTTATTCGTTTCTAAAGGAACACTTGCTCAGCCCCAACCACTCACGAGAGGGGAATCCCTACTCTAAGAGTCGGGAGCACGTCGAGATCGGCCGCGTCCATTTCAACGGAGATTGACCTCTGGATGAGCTCCATGGAAATGACAAAACGAAACGTCGTCTTTTTCTTCTTCAAAATTCCTTCGAGCCCCTGGAGCGGGCCAGAGCGCACGCGCACGCGTCGCCCCACCTGCAGGTATGGGCAGGCCTCCGCGTACAGACCCGCTCGCAATCCTCGGCGCAGTACGTCCAGCTCCCCCTCGGGCAAAGGCGTAGGTTGACCGTTGAATCCAACCAGGCGGGCAACACTGGGAACTTCCAGTACACGTAGTTTTTCTAGGAGCGGAATCCGGACAAACACATATCCTGGGAACAGAGGAGACTGCAGTCTGATACGCCGATCCTTCCAACGGCTCACGCGCTCGTACAGTGGCAAAAATGTCTCGATCGAAAGCAAATCCAATTGCCGAGCTACAGACTTTTCGTGGTTCGCGCACGTGTAAACGGCATACCAGCGCATTTCTTCTTTGGGGAGGGAAGTGACGAGATGCGTAGGTTCATGCGAGCATGCAAGCTGTCCACTATTTATGGTGTGCATTTCCTGCCTCTCTCCTGCCAACTACAGCTTCGCCCCGTCACTTACAAGGCATTTGTGACCTAACTAATTCAGTTACAATAAGATCCGACTAAGCCGACAAATTCACGTACGCGGTGGATGGTCGTTTCGGTCGGACGCTCGAGCGGCGTCGGGCGCATCCGTACTCGCGTGCGTTCCGTTCGAAGAAGCCCACGGGATCCGCGCTCTTACAGTCTGAAAAATCTCCTGCCCCAGCTGCTTTCCCGGATCATCCGCGGCCGTAGCTTGCCAGCGCGCTTTCCCTAGTGCCCAAAACATGGCCAAACCCGCCGCCAAAAAAGTTCCTAGAATCATGAGCAGAAGTCGGGGAGGGTACGACTTTCGCTGGGGCACTTCAGGCGGATCAAGGACCTTCACCGTCGGCGTTTCTTTCGCTTCTTCGACCTTTGCCAATTCGTATTCCTTCGTTAGAGTTTCGAAGACGGCTTCCTCGACCTTTAATCGTCGATAGAGGTCGGCATATGGAACACCCAGGATGGGAAGTTGACGCAGGGACGGATAGAATGTGCCGGTAGTTGCTGCATCCTCATTCGACGGCGGACTTGCGGTGCCACCAAGCTTTTGAAGCTGACGACGCAATTCCGCGATTTGTGCTTCGGTGCTGCGAACCCGAACGTTACTGTCCGTGTAGACCTGCTTGAGCCCCTGCAACTCCGATTGTGCCGCAATGAGCTCGCCTTCCAGGGTCGCGCCCGCTTCGACCATGGCCTTGCCCTGTTCGGTGATATCAATCGTGCCGTTCTTGCTGGCAAACTGGCTGAAATTCGTCTCCGCGGTCTCGAGGTCCTGTTTTACAGCACTCAGCCGTTCTTCCAAAAACACGCGTTCGCGGTGTGCCGAGGATGTAGAAAGCTGAGTAATCATGATATTCAGCTCATCCACGTATGCTCCCGCGATTGCAGCCGCGCGCTTTGGATCGTGATCGGTCACCGAAACGGTAATGATCCCGCTCTTCCGATCCTCGGTAATGGCTGTATTCTCTTCCAGATCCTGCCGAGCTGATTCTTCCAAGCGAGCACCGTAGGCTTTCTGCAGGCCAAAACGATTGATGACCGGATCTTCCACGCTGCGGCTGCGCAACACTCCGATGAATAAATCACCCGTGCTCTGAATTCCCAGGAGATTTCCCGCGAGGCCGCCTAATAAACCGGACTGCCCGCTAAGGGCCGAAACCAAGGCTAAAGAGCTGCTCGACTGAGAATCGGGAGGCATCAATCGAGTCGTGGAGACAAAGCGCTTG
>DATLST010000029.1:0-5035 GCA_035534055.1 Candidatus Acidiferrales bacterium
CACCGCACGAGAGCGCAAAAAAGGGGGCGAAAACCAAGCTCTCGGGCGCAGCCGGGGTGGGCTAAGCAGCAAAATTCACGCCACCGTGAATGCGTGGGGGAATCCCACCAGCTTCGCCCTGACACCCGGACAAGCGCACGATTGGGAAGGAGCCGATTTTGTAGGGATTGTTGCGATTGCTGCGGGGCGAAATCACGAAAGACTTGCCCGCTTTGAGAGCTTACATCACAGCCAGGGCCTGTGAACTTAGGTTCGGTGGCATCAAGGGGCTGGCGGCCTGTAGCCCAGCGCCGAGTGGGGGCGCCTTGTGTTGTATTCCACTCGCCACTTCTCGATCACGATCTGTGCCTCCTTCAGCGAGTAAAGAATCTCTCGATTCAGGCATTCATCGCGCAGTTTCCCGTTGAAGCTTTCGCAGTAACCGTTCTCCCAAGGGCTGCCGGGCTCCATGTACAAGGTTCCGGTCCCCACTCTGCCCAACCACCTCCGAAGTTCTTCGGCTACGAATTCCGGACCGTTGTCAGACCGAATATTCTCTGGGACTCCTCGCGCTAGCATCACATCGGCCAGAGCCTCGATCACCTCGTAGCTCCCCAGCCTTCGAGCTACTCGAATCGCCAAGCACTCCCGCGTCTATTCATCGATCATCGTCAGCATGCGGATTGTTCTACCATCATGGGTCATCGCACTCACGAAGTCATAGCTCCACACGTGATTCACCCGTTCCGGCCTGACAAACGTCCGAGAAAAACCTTGGGTTTTGAGACCCCTGCGAGTAGACTTCAAGCAAGTGTTGCGTCGACCGTCTGAACCGGCATAGTTTTTTAGGCCTTCACGCGTCTCGCGACTCCGTCCCCCCCCCCGCCCGTTACAAGTCCACCTCGATTAGCATCGGTCCTTCGCTTCCAAGGCCTTCCTGTAGCATCTTCACGAACGCATCCAGTGAAGTTGCGCGAGCGCCAGGTACGCCCATGCTCTTTCCTAAGCATACCCAGTCGATATCAGGACGGTCGATTTCAAATAGATCCAAGGCTCGAGGTCCGGGATTTCCAACGCCGAGGTTGGAAAACTCGCGCTTCAGGACAGCATAGGAGCGATTGGCTAAAACCACAGTTGTGACGTTGAGACTCTCGCGCGCCATTGTCCAGAGCGCTTGAGCTGTATACATGCCGCTGCCATCGGCAGTTAGACACAATACAGGACGATCAGGGCATGCTACTGCTGCACCCACGGCCAGCGGCATGGCGATCCCAATGGATCCACCCGTGTTCGCTAACCAGTCATGAGGTGGCGCGCCTCTTGCGGCTGTAATCATGCCCCGCCCCGAGGTCATGGACTCATCCACCACAATAGCGTTTTCAGGAAGAAGTGCTGCCACTGCAGCCGCTAGACCGGGCAGAGTGATTGCTCCGCGCGGAACCGATGGTCGCTCTGCCTTTTCAGTTAAACTCAATGCTCCATGCAGCGATAAGGCCTCCGCCAGCGCGTCGAGCGCACCGACATAATCTTCGCCTGGATTCGCGAGCACACGGATGTCACATTGTGGCGATGCAAAGACGCTGTTCTTTCCAGGATAGGCAAAGTATGAAACGGGAGCTGATGTCCCCACCAAGATGAGCTGGCGAAACTCCTTTAATTGCTGCACTGCCTGCTCGAGCACATACGGAATGCGTTCGACGATGGCAGCGCCAGCCCCACGCTTCATACGAGTGAAAGGATAGGGAGCAAGAAGCTTGGCATTGGTGGCTGCAGCGATGCGGCCTGCCGTGGCTAGCCCTTTGCCGTATAGTGCGCTACCGGCGAGAAGTATTGCGCTTTTCAAACCCGATCGGAGCATGGCTGCCACGCGATCGACATTCTCAGTGGCTGGGAGAGGTGCTCGAGGGAACGCGGGTATCTCGGAAACGGCGCCACCCTCGCTCCAGGCAACATCGGCGGGCACAATCAGCGTGGCAATCCGGCCTGGTTCCGTCCGTGCAGCAACAATCGCTTCCGCAGTGTCATGGCCTACTATGGATGCGGCACAAGATGTTCGCAGCCACTTGGAATACGGTCCAGCGATGGCCTCGATATCGGCCGTGAGGGGCGCATCGTAGCGCAAATGATAAGTCGCGTGCTGGCCGACTATGTTAACGATCGGCACCTGTGCCCGGCTTGCATTGTGCAGATTAGCGAGGCCGTTTGCCAGGCCCGGACCCAGATGAAGCAGTGTGCATGCTGGTTTTCCAGTCATCCGTGCGTAGCCGTCTGCGGCTCCCGTGACCACGCCCTCAAAAAGTCCAAGTACGCAACGCACTCCCGGCAACTGATCAAGTGCGCTAACCATATGCATTTCCGACGTGCCGGGATTTGTGAAGCAGGCTTCGATCCCTCCAGCCATTAGCGTTCGAACCAGACTCTCGGCTCCATTCATCTATTTGTACCCCTTAAAAAATCACGCCAAAGATCCGCACCCAAAGTGGAATACCTCATTCGGGGTTTTGCATTCCATGGCGATTCGCGGCATCACTGTGACGCGATGTTGTCGACAGACCGCCTAAACCTTGGCCTTGTTTCTAACAAGCATGGCCTGTTTCGCTTCGTGAGCCTCGATTTCATTGCGAACCAATTGCTTCTTGCAAGTAACGAGAGAGCACGGAGGCGAGTTCCCGAAAATGCTTGGTGAGGATTTCTTTATGATCACCAGGCACAGTCTCTACTTCAAACTTATTTGCCAAGTGAGCCCAAACTGATGTCGGATCATCAGGGAAACTGGAGACCTCCTCGGCTTTTACGAATTTTATTTCGCCATTGTAGGGACGGGGCCGATAACGCAGCAATGCTTGATAAGACTTCTCACGCACACGTTGCATCGCTGGCGTGAACGATGCGCCAATGGGCGGCCTCTCAGCCTCCTGTCCCTTTTTCTCCTGAGAAAGGGACAAGAATCGCTTGCCAATCGCCGAAGCACGACGCCCTGCTCGGCGGGTGATGAGACGCGCGCGTTGTCTTATCGACAGATGACGAAAGTGTGGGTATGCATCGACCATGGCCAGTAGCCGAACCTCTTCTCCGACTTCGGATAGACGTTGAGCCATTTCCAGCACGACCAGGCCACCGAGTGAATAACCAATCAGAAGGTAAGGGCCATTTAGTTGCAATTCCTTGATCGCAGCGAGATAGAATTGCGCCATATCCTCGATCCGGTTCAGCGGCTCGTCCACTCCATCGGTGCCTCTCGCTTGCATCCCGTATATTGGGTGTCGTGATCGGATGTGCCCTGCGAGTTCGAAAAATTCCATCACGTTGCCGCCCAGGCCGTGTGCGACGAAGACCGGTTGCTGATCACTGCCGGCACTCATCGGTAGGAGTGCCGGGATTCTTGGTGCGACGGGCTGTCCCAACACGGCGGCCAGAGTTGCAATCGTAGGCGCGTTGTAAATCACCAGAGGCGATAATTCTCGGCCATACTCCTTCCTAATTTCGGCAAAGATTTTTACAGCTAACCAGGGATCGCCACCCAGTTCAAAGAAATTATCCTCAATGCGGATTGATGACCGTCGCAGCACGCACCGCCAAATCTGGGATAGAGCTTCAGTCATCGTGGAAGCTGCTTGCTGCGTCACGATGGGCCTCATGGACTGAAAACGAAGTTGTGTCTCAATCCTGTGCAGATCGTACAGCGGGCGTCTTGTCCTGAAAGACTTTCCTCAACGAACACGTCCAACCGAGGCTCGAAGAGTGTAACCATCGAGTGGAGATGCCGACTGCCCAGGATGAAATGGCCGAGCTAACGCCCCATACATTTTGGTGGGAGTGTTCTAAGATTACGAATGCGCGAACTCCCAATAAAACTTTCGGGCCTTTGTATACAAAGGGCCCGGCTGGAGCGAACGGTCTTCAATGCGTGTCAAGGGGACAACTTTCGAATAGTTTCCGGTCGCGAAGATCTCGTCCGCTGATTTGAAATCCTGAAAAGTGAGACTCTTCTCAACGACAGTCACGTCATTATCGCGCAATAGCTTGATTACTCGCTGGCGGGTAATGCCGTCCAGAAATGTGCCGTTGGGAACTGGTGTAAAAACCACACCGCCCTTGGCCATGAAAATATTGGAGGTAGCAAGTTCGGCGACATTGCCCACCATGTCGCATACAATCGCATTGTCAAAACCTCGCGCCTGCGCTTCGAAGAGAGCGCGAGCGTTACTGGGGTAAAGACACCCTGCCTTGGCATCCACCGGCATCGTCTCAGGCGTTGGCCGGCGATACGGCGACAGTGTCGTCGAAAAGCCCGTAGGCTTGCGCATAGGTGCTTCATAGATCGCTAGGCACCACCGAGTCGACTCGGGGTCGGGTGCCTGAACCCACGGTCCTTCCTCTTCCGCCCAATACATTGGTCTAATATACAGCGAGGCGTCCTTTTCGAACCGGGCTATCCCTTCTCGCGAGAGTTCGATCCAGCGTTCGATTGAGACTGTGGGCTTCAGAAACATCTTTTTTGCGGAGTCATTGACACGCGCACAGTGCAGGTCAAGATCGGGCGTAACCCCTTCGAATGTCCGAGCCCCGTCGAACACCACGGAACAAAGCCACGCGGCGTGGGTGCGAGGACCCATCATTAGCACATTTCCCTCGTGCCAATTTTCCTCAAAAAACGTCCAGGTCTTAGAACGATTGCGTCCACCCGCCATATCGGCACCTCCCATGCAACAGAACCATTACAACGTGACATCGTAACTTATAGTTCTAATCATTTCGCGGACTCTTCCTCCGTCTGTTGACCAGACCGAGTTTTTGTACCAGTTCGAGTGAGAGAGTTTACATCACAGCGCTCGGCTGCGAAATCGAGTTGGGCGTCGAAAGCGGAGGGTGTGCCGCCGGTGCAGGCGGCCTATAGCCTAGCGCCGAGTGCGGGCGCACCGTATTGTAGATGACCCTCCATTTTTCGATCACGACTTGCGCCTCCCTCAACGAGTAGAAAATCTCCCCGTTCAAGCACTCATCCCGCAGCTTCCCGTTGAAGCTCTCGCAATATCCGTTCTCCCAGGGACTTCCT
>DATLST010000030.1:0-21533 GCA_035534055.1 Candidatus Acidiferrales bacterium
AATACGCTAAACCACTGTACGATGAGATAGTTCTGAATGGTTTGCCAGCTGTTTTAGGGCCTGTAGCTCAAGAGTCTGTTGTTGATTCTGCGTTGCTTAGGTCCTTTTTCAGGCCCTTCAAACCCGCCTTCTTGTACACAAGTTGTACACAAATCGCCCAGAGGAGCACGCCGCGGGGGACCCGCCAGATCCCTCGCGGAGACACACACTCAAGGTGTAGATTTGTTCACAATCTCCGTCGCATTCGCCGAGCATAGCCATCGAAAACTCAAGCTTGAGGTGTTAGACAAACGCGAACTCTCTAACGGGCCTCCTTCAGACTCTCGTCGAGCCACTTTTCAATATGACTCCATCGAAAGCTTAAGAATTTGCCCACCCGGAGCACAGGCAGAGGTCATTTAACCCTTTTGCGGGTGAGTTCGTACACAGTCCACGGCTCTACACTTAGGATTTGATTACGTGATTCAAAATCCATCGCTCACCCCACCTAACTTATTGCATCTGTTCGGCGACCGCTGCTTTTTATAATCCAAAATAGTCCAACAAATTGCACGATTTTCTCGACGCTTCGCGGTGCGTTGCCTTTCCTCAGAAATCGGTTTGGGGCAAGCCACTCGCCGGCGCCATTTTCTCGAACGCGGGAATGTCCTTTTCGGTTAGTTCTCTCCATTTGCCGAGCTGGACGGCCAGCTCCCGATTCAGCATCTGGAAAACTTCGTAAGCCTGCGGCGTCGGGGCGGTGTCCGCGCTATCCACCGCGTGCTCGAGCGCAATCATTTTCACGCGAATCTCGACCGGATAATTGTGGATGTCTTCCGGCGCCAAATCGTTCGGTTCATAAATCGCCTTCTCGATCTCCGCTGCTTTCTCATCCAAGTTACGCGCCGCGGCAAGCGGGAGATTTCCCGCTTCCGCCTGCTTCAAGAAAGTTGCCAGTCGCTGCCGCAAAGCGTGAATCTGATTTGCAGTGGTGATCAAATCGTTCAGCCGTTTCCGGATTTGCATGACCAGATCGAATTGGCGAGCGAGATCGGCTTCGCTGGTTTTCACTTCCGGGTCCATTTTGACCACGAGCGGCTGCGTCAGCGTTTTACCTTCGACGGTCAAGCGCACCGTATAGTTGCCCGGAAGCGCGAGCGCACCCAACGCTGCGCCTCCCAGCGCCGGATGCGGGCCGGTGCTTAGTTGCGCCGGAGGGCTGTAGCGCAGATCCCAAACGTAGCGGTTGATTCCGGCTCTGACCGACAAGGGTTGCGGCGGCTCGCCAAACCTTGGCGTCTCCTGGCTCTCTTCGCTTTTCTTCGCGGGTTTTCGGCTGCTGAAGCGGCGCACCAAGTTCCCCTGGCTGTCAAGGATTTCCATCCGCGCCTCCTCGTTCGGCACCGTCTTCAAGTAATAATCGATCCCCGCTCCATCGGGAGGATTCTTGGCCACCGGGTCGCCATCCGCGAGGCCAAATCCGCCGCCGCGGCGCACACGATACGCAACTTCCGGTTTGAAGAGGTGAACGTCCGAATCCGACAGTCCCAGGCTGAATTGGCGCAGCGGCGTGATGTCATCCAGGCTCCAGATGGCTCGCCCATGCGTGGCAACGACCAAGTCATTGCCGTGAATAAGCAGGTCGCGCACTGAACTCACCGGCAGATTCAATTGTAGCGATTGCCAATCAGAGCCGTCGTTAAAGGAAACATAAATTCCCTGTTCCGTGCCGGCAAAGAGCAGCCCTGGCCGCACGGGGTCTTCCCTCACTGCCCGCACGAAAGAGCCGTAAGGAATGCCGTTCGCGATGGATTTCCACGTTTTGCCGTAGTCCGCGGTTTTCCAGATGTAAGGCTTCAGGTCGCCATTCTTGTAGCGATTAACTGCAACGTAAGCCGCCCCCGCAACGTGAGGCGAAGCTTCGATCAGACTCACCTCGCTCCAGGCCGGCAGATCATTCGGCGTAACGTTTTCCCAGTGCCCGCCGCCATCGCGCGTCAGCCAAACCAATCCATCATCGGTGCCCGCCCAAATCAATCCTCTCTGCAGCGGCGATTCGACCACTGTGAAAATCACGTCGTAATACTCGATGGTCGAGTTGTCGCCGGTGATCGGTCCGCCGGAGCGGTGCTGCTTCGATTTATCGTTGCGAGTTAAATCCGGGCTAATGATCTTCCACGTTTCGCCATCGTCGGGCGATTTGAATAACACGTTTCCCGCATGATAAATGGTGTGCGGATCGAACGGAGAAATTGCGATTGGCTCGGTCCAATTGAACCGGTATTTCGCCACATCGGCGCCCCAACCATCCACCGAAGTGGGCCATTCGGAAATGTCCTGATCCTGCTCGGTGCGCTTGTCAAACCGTTTAATGTAGGAAGTCTCCTTATCGGTGGCGAAGACAATATCGGGATTCGCAGGACTCGGAAAAATGTACGCGCTCTCGCCGCCGCCGACCGGATAGTAATCGGCAGCGGTGATCCCGCCGTGCCGCGTGCGCGTGGCGATGGAAACAGTGGAATTGTCCTGCTGCGCGGCATAAACGCGGTAATCAAACCGGTTATCCGCGGAAATGTGATAAAACTGGCCGGTGGGCTGGTTGAAAATCGTGCTCCAGGTCTTGCCGTAATTATTCGAAACCGTGGCTCCGCCGTCGTTGCCGATAATCATGCGCGACGAATTGTTGGGATCGATCCATAGAGCGTGATTGTCTCCGTGCGGCACCGAATTCATCCGTGCAAAGGTTTTCCCGGCATCCGTCGAACGGAAAACTCCCATGTTCTGAATGTAAATCGTGCTGGCATTTTTCGGATCCGCCCACAAATGGGTGAAGTACCAGGGCCGCTGCATCAGATCGTGCTCACCGTTTACAAATTCCCAGCTTCGCCCGCCATTCTCCGAACGGTACAGGCCCTTTTGCGCTCCTGTCGCTTCCACCAGCGCGTAAACGCGGTTTGGACTGGCGCCGGAAACTGCCACACCGATTTTTCCCAGCAATCCCTGCGGCCATCCCGGCCCCCCCAGCCTTTGCCAGCTATCGCCGCCATCGATGGATTTGTACAGCCCGTCGTCGGGCGAACCGCCGCTGGTAAGACTCCAGGGAGTTCTCTGCACGGTCCACATCGCCGCATAAAGCGTCTGCGAATTGGCAGGATCAAAAATAAGATCAGTCGCACCGGTAGTGTCGTTTTTGTAGAGAACCTTGCTCCACGTCTTGCCTCCGTCGCTCGTGCGGAAAACGCCTCGCTCCGCGTTCGGGCCGTAGACGTAGCCGAGCGCCGCCACGAACACTCGGTTCGGATCGCGAGGATCAACGAGAATTTTGCCGATGTGCCGGCTGTCGGTGAGTCCAATGTGCTGCCAGGTCTTGCCGGCATCAGTCGATTTGTACATTCCGTCTCCGTAGGACGCGTCCCCGCGCGGGCAAGCTTCTCCCGTGCCCACATAAACGATATTCGGCTGGGAATAGGCCACTGCGACCGCACCAATCGACGATACCGACCCTTTATTCCATAGCGGATCCCAAGTCAGACCCGCATCTGTCGTTTTCCATACCCCGCCTCCCACCGAACCCATGTAGTATGTGAATGGCTCGCCGGGAATTCCCGTAACTGTCTCGACGCGCCCGCCGCGGAACGGTCCAATCAGTCTCCATTGCATTCCGCTGAAAAAGCTGTGCTCATTGGTTTGAGATTGGGGCAGAGCGGTTTTGCTTGCCAAAACTGAGGTCATTGCTACCGCCAGCAACACAACTCCACATACAAAATTCGCTCGAACGCGCATGTCTCGCCTCATAAAGATTCGGGGTCCCATTCTTCCTGGGAGCCCATCCGCACGGCCATTTCGCGTCAAGCTCCGCGCGTGGCCGCCCGCGAAGTTCCCCGTCTCCGCCAGTTTCTCCGCGCATCACCCGCGCTGTCGCTCGGTGCGGCGGTCAACTTCCTCTTTGCGAATCTCGCCCAGCACGCCTCGTTGCTTCTGTCGTTTGAATCGCCGGATAATTCTGTCGGCTCAGCAGCTCATTGAATCGGGTGACATCCTTATCCACCAATCGGTTCAACTCTGGCTGCCAGCGTTGAATTTCGCCCGTGAACATTAGGTTGACCGCCAGCTCCTGATCCGTCGGCCGGAAGTCATCCGGCCCAACCTGGCTCGCCAGGTGAAACAGCTTTTCCAGCAGTCCTGCTGGCCAGCGCATGCCGTCCTGCCCGCCAGTGACCCGCACATCGATCAGACGTTCTTCGAAGCGGACGAGTTTCTGGTCCAACTCGTTCTCCGCCGCGCTTACCGCGGCATTCGATTGCTCGTCGCTGGGCAGATCTTCCAGTTGGCCGCGGATCACCTCAATGCGGTCAATCATCGCGCCAGTGCTCCTTAGATTCGCCTGAATCTTTCGAAGAAGCGCCATTTGGCCCTGAATATCCGCCATCGTTCCTCCGGAATGCGGATCCTTAATCACCGTCAACGGTCGCGTGAACTGTTGTTCGCCGACTGTCAACTTTACCGTGTACGTTCCGGGCGGCATCAGCAATGGAATGCCCGACCGCATCCGCCGTCCGTTCGGCCCAGGTTTCATCCACGGCGCATAAAGCGGGTGGGTGTGGATCACGATCGGCTCGGCAGGCTGTGGTTCGGATTCCAGATCCCACCAGATGCGATTGAGGCCCGCATTTTTTTCCCCGGCAACCTTCCGAACCAACTCTCCTTTGGAGTCCAAGATCGAGATGCTCACATTTCCCCGGGGAGTCGATTTCAGATAGTAATTGATATCGGCGCCATAAGGCGGATTGAAGCCCTGCGCCGGCTCGTAAGAAGGCTGAATATTCGGTGCGTAACCGCGATAGCGATACGCGGGCCTCGGCGCGAACAGATACGCCCTCGAACTGAGCGCTTGCGCGTTCATTCGCTCGAGCGGCCTCAGGTCGTCGAGAATCCAAAAGCCGCGCCCATAGGTGGCTAGAACCAGGTCATGGAATTGTTTCTGCACCATAATTCCATACACCGGAGCGTGCGGCAGATTGTTCTGGAGCGGCAGCCAGTTCGCTCCGTCATCAAAGGAGATATACAGAGCGTTTTCTGTTCCCAAAAACAGCAGACCTCGGCGGAAAGGGTCTTCCTTGATGCTGTGGGCGTAGCTCAGCGGGCTCGACGAAATACCATTGGTAATCTTCGCCCACGTCCGCCCGAAATTGTGAGTTTTGTAAACGTAAGGCTCAAAATCATCCTGCTGATGAAGATCAACCGTAATATAAGCGCTTGCCGCATCGAAGGGCGACGGCTCGACGCAATAGATTGTTCCCCAAGCGGGCAGGCCGGAAATGTTCTTCGACACGTTGGTCCAATGCAGGCCGCCGTCCCGTGTGACGTTCACCTGTCCATCGTTGCTTCCTGTCCAGATCACTCCTTCTTGTTTCGAAGACGCGGCGATGGACATTAGCGTATCGCCATACTGCGCGCCGATATTATCCCCCGTCAGGCCGCCCGAAGGCCCTTGCTTGCTCTTGTCGTTTAGCGTCAAGTCTGGGCTGATCACTTTCCAGCTTTGTCCACCGTCGGCGGTCATGTGCACCACTTGGCTGCCGGCAAAGACCTTGTTGTGAGCCAGTGGATCAATCGCCAAAGGAAAAGTCCAATTGAAGCGGTATTTCAAAGCTCCCGCCGGAAAGCCTTCGGTGTCATCCGGCCATACCTCCACGCTGCGATACTGCCGCCTCCGCTGATCATAGCGGTCAACTAATCCGTCAATTGGCCCGGCGGCGCTGCCGCTCGAATAAACGATATTGGGATCGACGGGATCCGGAATCGTCCAGCCGCTTTCACCTCCGCCTACGGTCGTCCATTCGCTGGTTCCAATCGTCGGCGCAAATCGGCCATAGCCAAAAACCAGACTGTTGCTGGGGCCCCGCACCGACGGGCCGTCCTGCCGGTTGCCATAGACGAAATATGGAACCTGATTATCAACTGCCACGTGATAAATCTGAGCATTCGGAAGCTCAACCCGCTGCCAAGTCTTCCCATCGTTCACGGAGATGCCGATTCCGCCGTCATTGCTCACGATCATGCGCTTTCCGTTCGTTGCGTCAATCCACATGTCGTGATAATCGCCAAGCGGTGGCGCCGCGACGATATGGCCGCCTGAGGTTTGCGGATAGGCTCGCATCACTTTCAAGGTTTTGCCGCCATCCTTCGATACCGAGTAGAAAGCCGTCAAAAAGTACAATTCATTCTCGTTGTCGGGATTGACGGTCATACGCGAGTAGTAAGGAGGGCGGCCGGCGACATTGTGGCTGGGGTTCATCATTCGCCACCTTTGCCCTCCATCATCTGACCGCCACAACTCGCCCTCCGCGGCCGGTTTGCCGTCGAAAGGCTCACCCGTGCCCGTCTCTATGATCGCGTAAATGCGCTGCGGATTATTCGGCGCAATCGCTAATCCGATTTTCCCTACTTCCTGTTCGGGCAGGCCGTGCCCGCTTAGCCGAGTCCAGGTCGTTCCGCCATCGGTGGAGCGGAATATCCCGCTGCCCGGCCCGCCGCTGTATTGCCCCCAGGTATGGATCACGAACTGCCACATGCCCGCGAACAATATCTGCGGATCTTTCGGGTCCATCGCAACATCCGAACATCCTGTGTTTTCATCAATGAACAGCACTTTCTGCCATGTTGCGCCGCCGTCGGTGCTCCGAAACACGCCTCGCTCCGTTTGCGGCCCGTAGGCATTGCCGAGTGCACATGCAAAAACCGTGTTCGGATTCTCCGGATTGATGACGATTCGTCCAATGCGCCCAGTTTTCTCCAGGCCCATGCGCATCCATGTTTTGCCGGCATCGGTGGATTTGTATATGCCCCAGCCCATCGAAACATTGCTTCGGATCCACGCTTCGCCCGTTCCTGCCCACACGATACTTGGATTTGAAGAAGAAACCGCCAGAGAACCAATCGAGGATACTGGCTCGTGATCAAAAATTGCGTGCCACGTGCTTCCGCCATCAGACGTCTTGAAAATGCCGCCGGAAGCAGCGCCAGCGTAATAGACCAGCGGATTCCCGGGCACGCCGGCAACTGCCGTCACTCGGTTCCCAAGAGGCCCAATGAAACGGAATCTGAGCCCGCTATAAATCTCCGCCGAAATATCCAGAGCGTCTCCTGGGCTAGATAGTTGCATCCCTAGGGCAGTGTGCTGCGCTCGGATTGGCCCGGCCAGTTCGAGCGCGACCAGCAGCGCTGCTAGGATACTTGCTGTGGAATACGAATAGTTTTTCATGAGACCTTGTCCTCCGTGCGTTGCTAAAACCTTGCGCGCCTCGGATTTCTCGAAGCGCTGCCAAACGCAGAACCGTCATAAGACCGCGGCTTTCATCAATCCAATCCGGCCGGGCGTTCTCATCGCGACGCGTCCCGTCCAAAACTCTGCTGCTTTTCCTTCACAGAGCACCGTGAGCCCGCTGCTCGTCCGCCTTTCAGGACGCGCTGAGGTCTTGCGTAGCACGCCTTTGGCAATTTCTTCGGCCGAGCGCAACGTTACCGCCGCAAACGTAAGCGTCCCGTTCGTGCAGCCAGCTGTGGGAAGCGTTGGCGCTCCCACGACAAACAAATTTTCATGATCGTGCGTGCGGCCGTAGCTGTCGCAGACGTTTTTTTCCGCATCGGCCCCCATGCGGCAGCCCCCAGCAGGATGATCCAGGTAATGCCCGTCAAACGTCGCGGTGATTTTTCCCCCATCAGAACTTGCCATTTTTTGAAAAACCTTGCCAATGTGATCCTTGGTATCCGGCAGCCGAGCTTCCGTCTCCGCATCGAAGCGATGCACGATTTTCGGCAGCGGATCGCCCCATTCGTTTCTTTTCGTGGGATCAAGCGTCAGCTCGCTGTCTTCGGCAGGATGCACATCGTAGTAGGCGCGGAGCCGCGCCGTCCCAGGTGCAATCCTCGCTCGCCAATCATTTGCTAACTCGCCACCGAACAGCGGCTTCCCTTCGCCGTTCCTTAAGCGCAGCGGCACGCGCGGAGTGTTCGACCAAATGCGCAGGTCATGTCTTACGTAGAGCTTCTCGGTCGGCGGCCGTCGAAAGAACTGACGCGAGATCAACCCAAACTGGGGATTCATGTCCGAATAGATTTTCGTGTTCAAATCAACCACTGCCATGATGAACGCATGCCCGTTCATGTACTTTCCGACTTGGCCGGTGCGGTTCGCCAACCCATTCGGGAAGCGAGACTCGGCGGAAAGCAGCAGAAGATGCGAACTCCAAGTGTACCCAGATGCCACCACAAACGTACCCGCACGGTATTCGACCTCTTCCCGTGGTCGCTCCCGGTGCACACCACGCGCAGCAGCGATGCTGGTTTTTCCTGGCTTGAGCACCAGCCGGCGGATCAGCGTTTCGTCGTGCAGTTCGATTTTCTTTTCGGAAAGCAACCGTTTGAAGGTGAAGTCGGGAGAATATTTCGCGCCCGTGGGAAAAATATCGCACGTGCCGCAGCGCATGCAAATCGAACGTCCGTCATATCCCGCCACCGTGTTCTTGGCTTGCGGAATTCCCTGAAATGGCCAGCCGGTCTTTTCGCCCCAGGCTTTTAGTTGCGCCAGGTCCCAAGTGAGTGGCATGGGAGGCATGGGATACGGTAGCGACATCCGATCGCCAGGAAACGGGCTCGCTTCCCCGGAGACACCCAAGCGCCGTTCCGCCTCGCAATAAAATTTTTCGAGCTCCGTCCATTCGATCGGCCAGTCCACGTAAAGTCCATACATGGAACGTAGCCGCAGGTCTTCCTCGGTAAACCGGTTGCACGCCGCGCCCCAATGCAAAGCTTGCCCGCCAACCGCCATGGTTCTCGAGATGATGCCCTCGGCCGACTGGTCCGGAATCCAATCGCCCGGCCACGGATTTTCTGCGTAGTCGAGCATGTGTTGCCGGTACGTGAACCGGTTCTCGAAATCGAAAATTTTCCGACCCGCCTCGACTACGATTATCGATGCGCCCGTACGCAGCTCAGAGAGCTTCTGCGCCAGCATCGCGGAAGAAATTCCCGCACCGATGATGCAAATATCGCATTCGTGGACCTGCATCGCCGTCGCTCCTTACTTCACTTCAACACCGCTGGCTGTTCTCCGGAGTTTGACAGTCCCCGGCACTCCTCCCGCTCGATGGCCGCTTGGTAGAGGAAATCCTCGCCCTGATGGTCGACATAGAAAAAGAAGCTCATTAGGTCTGCGGCCACATGCTGGCCATTTGGCCGGCGGGGTACCGCCTCGATCTTCGCGCGTTCCAGAACGGTGGACACCGTCTCGCGCTGCGCGGGCGGCACAAGTCCGCCAAAGCTCGATCCCCTCGCCTGCGCCTCCGCTTCAAGCTCCTGCAACTGTTGGGGATACTGCGAGGCGGGATTCGCCGGTGCATTTCGCGGGCGCGTGAATCCATAGCCGTATCCAAGGTCGGCGCCAGCTTTGTAGCCATGAATCCATTTCACGAACTTATCCGCTACGTCATCGGTGCGCGTCCGTCCCAGCGAAGCCGGCAGTACCACGGTCGCGAGTTGGCGCAATTGCTCCGCCTCGCCTGCAGAAATATCGAGCGCCCCGGGAATCGCCAGTCGTGCCTGGAGCCAGCGCGGGAACAGCATGGCACTCGCGCCGAGCAGCAGTCGTGTTAGAAACGCGCGTCGCTCGATCACATTACCTCAAGCGGCTCTCCCGAGCACAACTGCAGACGGCGGTACACCAGCCATGGGGCCTGGTTTGAAACCGCCGATTCCTGGGGCAAACCAAATCGCTCGAAAATTCTCTACCCATTGCTCGACCAGGCGTGAAACGAAGGCCCTTCTTGGCCGCTTTGAGCTTCCATCGACGGTGATTCAAATGCGGAAACAGCGCCCAGATGCGGCCCTATCTTCCGGCGCGCGCAGTGACGACGTTTTTGTAAACCACGCCATGCTTCATCACGAAGGCCACTCTGCGCACCGCGGTAATGTCCTTGAGCGGATCTCCGGCGAGCGCGATGATGTCAGCATCGAGGCCGGGCGCGATGGAACCGATTTGCTTTTCGAGGCGCATGGATTCAGCGGCGAAATAGTTGGCCGATTCCAGCGCTTGCATCGGCGTCATGCCTGCTTTTTGGACACGATAGATGAATTCCTCGGCCTGACGTCCGAACGCGCCAGCCACCGCGTCGGTACCGAAAACAATGATGAGGCCCGGCGTGTGTACGGCAGCGTTGAACATCTGATCGTCGGACCGCCAGACTTTGTGCATCGCTGCGAAACCGTCAGGCGTGTAGCCGCCGATGCCGAGGTAATTTTTCTCATGATCGAAGTAGTTCTGAAAAACCAGGCCGGCCTGCGGGTCGAAAAACACGTGATGCTCGGCCATCAACTTCAAATCGGATAAAGGAATGAGCATGCCGTGTTCGACCTCAAAGCAGCCGGCGTCAACCGCTTCCTTGACCGCAGGGCCGTAAGCGTGAACGAGCGTGCGCAGGCCGTCTTTTTTGGCTTCGTCACATGCGGCGTCGAGTTGATCCTGCGAAAGAGTCGGCGTGCCGCCTTGCCGAATGCTCGCGGAAGCGAAGATTTTCATCAAGTCCGCGCCCATGGATTTGTCCTGATCAACGTACTGTCGGATTTGCTCCGGCGTGCCGGTTTTCGGGCCGCGGCCAGCGAGCGGGCGCACAGCGGTGAGAATGCGCGGACCGGGAATCTCGCCTCGCGCGATAGCGTCGCGCAACGGCACATCCGCGGGCGCTCCCACGCTCTGAATGGTAGTGAATCCCGCCATCAGCGTGGACCATGCATTCGCCGCCATGGCCAGAAAGGCGTGCTCCGGCGTTTCGTTCTTACCCACACCTGCGCCGGCAAGTCTGCCATCAGGGCCGAAATGCCAAGTGATATGCTCGTGACAATCAATCCATCCGGGCATGACGGTGAGCCCGCGCAGATCATAGACTTTCGCTGCGGTTGCGTTGGGATCGATTCGTACAATCTTGCCGTGCTCGATGAGGATACTGGTGTTGTGCTCGACGTGACCGCGGCCATCGAGAAGCGTGCTTACGCGCAGGACGATCGGCTGGCCCTCTGGCTGATGTTGCGCGACCGCGACGCTTGCCACGGCTGTCAGAATGGCGACGATCAGCAATAAACTTCTGGCAATCTTCATCGTGTGCTCCTTAAAGCGATTCCCAATTCGTCTTCTTTTTTGTTCATTGTGATAACCGGCCACTTGGCTCCCACACGTGCTACTTCGATCCTTCTGGACAGGGAGGGTCCCCGCAGTAAATGTGACCTTCAGAACTCAAACCTGAGACCCAACATGATCCAGCGACTGCCCTCCTGGCGGTTTGCCGGAACCAACTCGCTGGTGACGACCCCAAAGTTCTGAGGACTCGTCACCCCCAGGCTCGGATCACTAAAATTGACATTGTTGAAGAGGTTAAAAAAGTCGGCAGAAATGATGAAATTGCTCGTTTCTGTCAGCGCAATCTTCTTGCCCACCGATGTATCTACATCCCAGAACGGAAATCCGCGGAACGGATTCGCCCGACCGTCCCGTCCATCGGTGCTTAGGCTGACCGGGCGAAGACTACTATAGACAGACTGAGGGTTTGAAAAGATATTGAGGCCGGAACCGCCGGTAGCGGCATTGCCACTCGTTCCGATGCCGCCTGAGCCGTTGACCCCCGAGTGAAGCTCATTGCCAAATGACCCGGGAGCCACGGTGGAGATCTCGCACGAACTCCTGCCCAGGATAGCAGCTCCTCCCCAAACTTGGCTGCTTTCGGTCGCGCACAAAGGCAGACCGCTATCGGCAGTGACTATCCCGGAGAGGTACCATCCTCCGGCGACGCGGTTGAAAATAGACCCTATGCCCGACCACTGTTTCGGCAGATTGTAGAGGAACATTGCATTGAAGGCATGCGTTCGGTCGAAAACAGAAGGACCATACTGTGTAGACAGATAGAAAGGATTGGGCAGGATGCCGGAGTCATTTTGAACACCGACGTTTGAGTCCAGCGATCGCGAAAACGTGTAGTTCAGGTCGTACGTGAGCTTTGGAGTACTGCGTCGCAAACTTACAATCAGCGAGTTGTAATTGGACCAAGCTCCGTTCGCCACCACTAGATCAGTATTCAATTGGGTGTTGACCAGTCCTCGCAGCCCCATTCCTTCTCTCAACAGGCTCATCTGCTGAAACAGACCAGCAACTAAGCCGTTCCTGAAGTCCGACCCAAACTTGTTGGCGAGGAAAGCTGTCGAGCTCTGGCCCGATCCGCCAGCACCAGAGACCATATTCTCGAAGAACGGCTGGTCAGTTGGATTCTGTCCCGCCCGCAGGGCGCCAGCGACCGCGTCATACGCTTGCGCGAAAGTTTGCCCCGACGCGGGATCCTTCATGAAGTATGGGGCAGACGTCAAGTTGTAATTGTAGAGCAGCCGTCGTCCATACCGACCGATCCATCCAACCTCCAAGATCGTGGAAGCCGACAATTGTCTTTGCATTGTGAATTCACTGACATATTCGCGAGGTGCCTTGACGTTCTGGTCCAGTCCAAACGACACCAACTCGCCAAATGGGCTTTGCGGCACAACCGGGCTGCTTACAACTGGCGCAGGAGGAATTGGGATACTGCCGTCCACACCCACTCGAAATGTGCTTGCGGCAGGATTGGAGCTCGAGGACGCACAATTCGTCCCCGGCGCGCCAGCCGCCGAGCACGATGGCAACCCGACTTGGCTTCCTGACGAGAAGCCCGTGGTTAGCCCCGGACTGACGACAGTGTCCTCGCCGTTGAGCCGGTCATAATAGATGCCGAATCCTCCGCGGAACACCGTCTTCTGCTGGCCGATGAAACGTCCCCAAAGTCCGCGTTGAGACGATGGCGACCATGCAAGCGACAGACGAGGTCCCACGTCACCCCAGTCGGTGTCGTAGACCGATGAGCGACCCGCGGCGGTGATCGGCTCGAATCCGAGTGTTGGATTATAGATTTGCCCCTGCAGCGCAGCCGACTTGACAGCGTTCAGGTAGGATTGTGAGGTCAAGGTTTGTCCGGTAGACACATCCACCGGAACAGACTCTTCGTGGTTTATGAACGACATCGGCGCCTGCCAGCCGTAGGTTAGTCCGTAGGTAAACGTCAGTGTGGGACGAATTTGCCAAGTATCCTGACCATAGAAGGAAAACGCGTTCCCGACTGCAGGCATGTCGATGTTGGTGCCGAAGGGCAGCGGGTTGAGGTTGCTATCGCGCACCAGCAGGGTGTTGTTGCTATCGAGCAGGTCTAGCGTCGAAGCATAAAGTTCGTCCCAGGTTGTCGTTTCACTGGCTGGCAAGCAATTCGCCGTCAGCGAGGCGCTACAAGTCGGTGGTCGATCCGTGGCCGGAATAGAAAGGAACGATGTAAGGTCGGCATCGATGATGCCATTCAGACCGTTCACTACTCCACCCAGCTTTCCAGTGTGGATGTGAAATATGTTGAGGTGATAGATGTTTGTTCCGAATTGCCACAGATGGCTACCGTGATCCCAGGAAAGATTGTCAGCCCATTCGAGTGTCTTATCGTCGTTGGATTGGCTGCGGATGCTGTTGTTCATGTCAATCGGCGTGTTTATGATCCCTGGCGTCAGCGCCACATATCCGGCGGAGGTTTGCGTACCAGGAATCTTCAACTGCGCGGCAGAGGTGGAAATTCCCTGCCGGGCCTGACCATACCGATTCCTCGTGTAGCCGAAGCTCACGGCGTTTACGATGCTCGGAGTGAGCTGACCGGTAAGACCAAAAATCACCGTGCCAGTGTGGGTGGGCAAGCCCGAGAGCGATTTGGGACTGTTCGGATTTACCATATTGACCTCGAAAGTGTCAAACTCGAGGTCGCGACTATAGAGATAGCTAGCGTGGGCCTTCCATTTGCTGTTGAAGTTGTAATTGAGTTTTACGGTCGCAAAATCGTCCGTTAGGGGTGCCGGCAGGTTGCTTCGGTAGCCCGTATAATTCAGTCCGTCCCCGAGTGTCGAATCATTGCCGGGAGGGTCAAGCGCGAACAGAGCTTGAGAAGAAGGGCTGATGCCCAGCTGTCGCGGGTCACATACGTTGTTGCCCGCTGGTCCGCAGGCAGTCGAATTGGCCAAATTGTACGGCACAATGTTGCCAGAGGCGTCTTTGAACTGGAGGATGCCCTGCCGAAGAGCGGCGGTGGGAACCAGTCTTGTAAATCCGAGCTGCACGGGGAACCTTCGCCCTTCATAGGAGCCATAATAGAAAAACTTATTATGTTGAATCGGGCCGCCCAGGCGGAAGCCGAACCGATTGTCATGCAGCGGGGGCTTTCTTAATCCAACACGGTTGTTGTCCCAAGAATTGGCGTTCAGTACGCTGTTTTGATGGTACCAGTAAGCAGCACCATGAATCCTGTTTGTGCCTCCACGTTCAATGAGCGTTACTTGTCCCCCGGAGGATCGGCCGAATGAAGCGTCCGCTCCTGCCACGCCAACCCGAAATTCACTCACACTTTCGACGGGCATGGGCATGACCGCGTGGGCTCCGCGGCTATTTGAAACCGTCGAATTGTCGTTGTTATCGCTGATGTCGATCCCGTCCAGGGTGAATGTCGTCTGATCGTTCACTGCTCCTGATACGCTAGCACCAGAACTGCCGCCCGTTTCCGGAGTGGCTCCTGGCTGGATGAAGAGCAGTTCGTCAGCAGTTCGCAGCCGAGTCGGCAGGCGCAGCAAGGACTGACTTCCAACCACTGCTCCTATTTCAGCGTTTGTGGTCTGCAGTTGTACGGCGTTTGCCGAAACCACGACAGATTGTGAAACCTGCCCCAGCTGAAGCTTGAGGTTCACCGAAACACTTTTCGTCACGTTCACTACAATCCCGCCGACGATTGCCTTCCGAAAACCTTCCGCCGCTATCGTGAGGGAATATGTACCTGGTGAAACGTCGGGGAAAATATAACCGCCCCGTGCATCCGTCGTAGAGACATTGGCCACCCCTGTCTCAATGCTCTTCAGTTCCACTCGCGCCCCGGGAACCGCCGCCCCTGACGGGTCTGTAATGGAGCCAAGAACTACTCCGCTCGCCGCTGTCTGGCCATGACTCGTTTGACCCACCCCCAGGCACAGCATAGCCAAGAACAGCGCTTTCCCAATGTGCTTGAGCTTCATTGTCATTGCGCCCTCCAAGGATGCGCGAAATCAGCCCGCTTCACGCCGACTTTGCAGGAGCCGCACCCCAATAATGGCGCTTATGGCACGGGGCTCACCGACCAGTATTGTGCTGTGCTAACTTTTTTCCTCTCATTAGCACAGCGGTGAGAAGTCGGCGACGCAGGAGTGGCACAAGACGGGAAGGTGCTGCCTCAGGATCCTGTGGACTGCTGCGTTAGGGAACCGTCAGTTTCGACGAGTTACCGTTTTGGTTTTGAAAGTTGTTGTTTTAACTGCCTGGCAGGAGTAAAGTTTGCGCCTCGAACCACTCCCGAGCGCCGATTAGGGATAGGACTGCGAGTGTTAGCGAGGTCGCAATGAGCGTTGCATTCGTTCCGTTCGCAGGTCAGCCCGTCCGCTCCCGGACTTGTTCATTGTTTGAATTCACCGAGTCAGTATACGAAGCGGGCTTCCGTATACCTGAGCATGCACATGCGGAGCCTTATATCGGAATAACGATCTCGGGAGAATGGGGCCAAGAATACGAAAACCATTCTCGACATGGCGGGCCGTGGACGGTTACTTTTCACCCGGCCGGTGAAATCCACAGCAACCGTTTCTTCGATAACCCCGTAAGAATACTGAATATCAGCATCATTTCCGGCCGCTTTTGCCAGATGCTCGGCGCCGGTTTGAGTTTGAAGCATTCGGCCAGCCTTAATGAGGGCAAGGCAACTTGGATTGCTCGCGAGATTTATCGCGAATTGTGCTGGCCCGACGCGGTGTCGGCGTTGGTCTTGAATGGACTCACGCTGCAGTTGCTGGCGGAACTCCTGGTTTCTTGCTGCCGTCCGCCGGGCGAAGTCGCGCCGGCATGGCTCTGCCGGGCGAAGAAGGTGGTGGAAACTCGTTTCGCTGAGCCGTTCCATCTGCAAGCAATCGCATCCGCCGTTGGGGTTCATCCGGTTCATCTCGCCCGTGCGTTTCACCGGCATTTCCACGTTACCGTTGGTCAGAAAATTCGAGATATGCGAATTTCCCAAGCTTCCCAATTTTTGACCGAGTCGAACCTTCCTCTGGTGCAAATTGCGTTAGAAGTGGGCTTCTCAGACCAAGCTAGCTTCTCGACCGTGTTCAGGAAACGGACTGGCCTCACCCCTTCTGAATTTCGGCGCCTGAACCGACGTCGCTAAGGATACGCAAACGTGCTAATCGCGTACAATACAGTTTTGTAAGCGCATGAAATAAGTGCGGCCCGAGTTACATTGTTTGGCTGGGGTCTGAGGGCACGCCCGACCTTTCCTTCTGCGTCGACGACATCCTCCACGTCGCCCGGAGGCTTTAGTTCCTGATTGCCGATTTGTAGAAGGATGTCGCCAGGACGTAGCCCGGCAACGTAAGCGGGACCGCCCTCGTGTACATTACAGAGTCGAGCTTTCACGCGACATACTGAAACAGGGAAGAGACGCCCAGTTGGAGAAATCCATCGAAGCGGCTCGCCAGCCTTAGCGGACGGGCAATTACTCCTCCTACGAAAATACCTCTCAGGCGGTCTGCGCAAGTGGCTCCAATGTGACTTTGTGTCCCAAACGTTCCAGGCGCCTCACTAAAGAGCGACGGATTCGATTTGCATCCATCCGGTCGAAGTGATCTGCACCCAGCTCGCGATAGTTCTCCCCACGTTTGAGCATGTGAAAAGCAATCACCAACACGGCATGAGCCACGGCCATTACCGCGCGTTTCGCTCCCCGCCGCGCGGCAATGCGCCGATACAGCGCCGAGAGATAATTGTTCTTCTTCATCGAGATGGCCCAGGCGGCCTGCGCCAAGCAGCGCCGCAGCGACGCATTCCCCTTGCGCATCTTCCCGCTCAGCCGCTTCCCGGCACTCTCGGAACTCCCCGGACACAGACACGCCCAGGAAGCCAGGTGCGCTGCGGACGGAAACTGATTCATGTTCAATCCGATTTCCGCCAGCAACCCCCAAGCGGTCACTCGATCGACTCCCGGAATGGTGCACAATCGAGCGATTTCCTCCTCAAAAGGGTGCATGCGCCTGCCGATCTCTTGCTCGATCTCACGCAGCTTCCCTTCGGTGAAGAGCAGATGATCGTAGAGCTGCCGGAGCAGGAAACGGTGGTGCTCGGTCATGCGGCCTTCCAGCGCCAATTGCAACTCCGGGATCTTGTTCCGCAGTTTCCCTTGGGACATCTCCGCCAGCCGCATCGAGTCTTGCTCCCCCGCGAGCATCGCTTCCAGCATCGCTCTCCCCGACGCTCCCAGAGCGTCCGTCGCTACCGAGGCCAGCTTGATGTTGGCATCCTCCAGAACCTTCTGAATGCGGTTGGCGATGCGGTTGATCTCCTGCGTCAGACTCACCCGATACCGGGTGAGATCTCGCGGTTCGCGCGTCGGTCGGGGAGGCACAAAACTTGCGCGCAGCAGTCCGTGCTGCAGCAAGTCCGCAATCCACTCGCTGTCCTTCTGGTCGGTCTTGCGGCCCGGCACCGCTTTGATATGCTGCGCATTCACCAACAAAACCTCAAACTGCCCCTCCAGAATGTTCCACACCGGCTTCCAGTACACTCCGGTGGACTCCATGGCCACATGGGTTACCCCGCACTGGCGCAGCCAATCGGCCAACCGTAGCAAATCCTGTGTGAACGTTCCGAAGCGCCTCTTCTTGTGCACGTCCAAACCACAGCAGCACGGGTAGAGAACTTCCGTCGCACCACTCCTCTCTGCCGCGCGGCGATGACCGCCTGTGTGTTATGGGCGGAGGAGAAGGGAAAGAGCCGCAACGAGAAGCATATTGAAAATGGTGCTGGCGAGGGGGCTGAGGTTGCTTGCCTGCTGCGCGCCGAGCGCAATGCGTATTCCAATTTCATGCGTTTGCAACGACACCGTGTACGCCATCACACTGAACACTCCGGCGATGACGAGCAAGATTGCGATGCCTGCCAGCGGCGCGAACATCGTGACGCCAAACTCCGGCGTGGCATAAGTCAGCTCGTGCAGGAAGTCAGTGAGTGGTTTCGAGAACACGAAAATCTCGTCGCGATTCACCGCCCAAACCTGCTTCTGAACCGTGCGCACCAGAGAAGCCGGAGCGACCCGTGTCTTCAAAAGTAAAATGAAACCTCCCCTGACCGTCACAGGAACAAACGCCATCGGCATGGCGGGTTTCTCGGGTCTGCTCTTTATGTCGGCGACGACCCCGACGATCTGGAAATCAGTGTCTTGCGACGATATGGACACGCCCTTAAATTTCTTTACGTCGAGCTCTTGGCCAACCGGGTTTCCATTGCCAAAGAAGTCGCGTGCTAATTTCTGATTGATCACCGCAACGCGTCGTGCTGTTTGCACTTCGTCTCGGGAGAGCCACCTGCCCTGGGTCAAATGCAATCCCAAGGTTCGAAGAAAACTCTGGTCGCAAGCCAGGAGGCCGGCTTTTTCTGCATGCCGGATACCGGGTACGGTCACTTCGGGTCCGTCATTGGGGCCATATCCGGGAATAGTATCCTCAACCGCGACATCCCTCACGTCCGGGAGTGCTTTCAGTCGGTCCGCTACCTCGCGAAGTGTTGCCATTCCCTCAGCGGAAGTCGCTTTTGCGCGATCCACGCCTAGATTGTGGCCGCGCGACGGCATGAACAGCACGAGCAAGACATTCCTTGGATTAAAACCCAGGTTAACGTGCGTGAGAAGAAAAAGCGTGCGAATCATTAGACCAGCACCAACCAAAAGTACGATGGACAGCGCCACTTCGCCGATAACGAGTCCGGCACGCAACTTTCCGTACCCAAACGCGCGCGTACCTCTCCCGCTGCCGGAAAGGTGCGGTTGCACATCCGCGCGCACGGCGTGTAGCGCGGGCACCAAACCGCAAATCATCGTCGTGAACAGAGTGACCAGGGTGGCGAATGCTAGTACAGGAATGTTCAGCCCGATCGAAACTTCACCTCCGATGTACGCCCAATACGAAGCGCCTCGCCCGAGCTCCGGCAAAGCCGTCGCAACGATTTTCATGCCGAACCATGCGAAGACGCATCCCACAACGCAGGAAGCTATTGCCAACAGGGAGCTTTCCACCAGCAGTTGTCGAATCAAGCGCCATCGCGTCGCGCCGAGCGCTGCGCGAACCGCGATCTCTTTCCTTCGCACTGTCGCGCGGGCCAGCAACAGGTTCGCAACATTGCTGCAAGCGATCAGCAGCAAGATCGTCACGGCAATAAACAGGTCGTAGACCAAATCCTTCATGTCGGAGAACCACGCCGCCCCACCCGCCTGCGGCCCCATGAGAAGGTCATCGGCTGACTCCACTCGCGCCGTGAAGTGTTTCGGAAAATCGTCGGGATGAAGAGCGGCCAACCGCTTTGCGATTACCTCGAAGTTTGTTGAAGCAGCGCTCAAGGTCACCCCGCGCTTCAGTCGGCCCAATAAGGTAAGTTGCGCTTCGTTAGCTGCGCTGGTGTGAGTCGACGTGATGGGAATCCATATCTGCGCCAGTGGACCAAATGCCTGGAAGCGTGGCGGCATCATGCCAACCAGCGTCCGTGGCTCGCCATCAACTACGTAGCTCTTGCCGAGAATAGTCGGATCCCCGTTGAAGCTGCCTTTCCAAGTCTTGTAACTCATCACGAAAACCGGAGGAGCTCCGGGCTTCCCATCTTCTGGCGCGATGCCGCGTCCCAGCAGTGCAGGCACTCCGTAAAACTCAAAAGCGTCGGAGGTCACCCGGCCATCGTAAAATTGATAAGTCTGGGGACCATCATTGAGCAGAACCATTCCCACGGGGATATAGCCAACTATGTTCTCAAAAACTTGATTCTGCTGTCGCACAAGAGCTACGTCGGAAACGCTACAGCTCAGAGGCCGTATGTCCCCCGGTGATGACGTGTCCAGCACGACGGGAACAGCTAAGCGGCTCGCATTTTTTGCGGCAAACGCATTGAAGAGAAGATTGTAGAAGACGCTGAAGCCAACCGTTGAGGCGCCAATGCCGAGGGCGAGGGTCAGGACGGCGACAACCGTAAAGCCCGGATTGCGACGCAGTTGGCGCAGGCCGTAGCGCAGATCCTGTAACAGAGTTTCGATCACGCCCCATCCCCACAGGTCACGGCTTAGCTCGCGCAGCAAGAGCGTGTTGCCGAACTCGCGCTGAGCGGCGTTCCGCGCGTCCCCCGGAGATATGCCCTCTTGAAGGTCCAGGTGCGCTTGCGCCTTCATCGCCACGTGGTGCTGCATCTCTTCTTCCAGGTCACGGTCAAACTGTCCGCGCCGAAAGAAAAATTTGAATTTTCGCCAAAGTTCGGCAGGCGTGTCTATGAACCTACTCCTTGCCGCTACGCGCTTTCAAGAACACGTGTGATGGCACTCATCACTTTCTCGAATTCCGAGAGTTCTGTGCCGAGCTGTCTCCGTCCGGCTTTCGTCAATTGGTAGTAGCGTGCCCGGCGATTGTTTTCTGAAGGACGCCATTCCGCGACCACCCAACCTTTGATTAGCATCCGCTGGAGCGCAGGGTAGAGCGAGCCTTCTTCGACTTGGAGCACCTCGTCGGAAAGCTGGTGAATCCGTTCCGCGATGCCGTATCCGTGCATTGCGCCGTTTGCGAGCGTCTTCAGGATCAGCATGTAAAGCGTTCCGGGCGGAATCTCGGTTTTTTGCTGTCCGTCTCTTTGACCCATAGCTAGCCTATGGAAGCGTAGAACTGCGGCCTGGAACTGTCAAGCAGTTAGAATGTCACAGAAGTTGCTAAGCGGGAATTCCGGTAAACATCGTGAAGCCGAATCAGCCGCAACTATTTCATAACCAACGGATATTCTCTTCGCTCCCGTCCTGCTCCGCCAATTGCGACCACATAACCCCCTGGACTCAGGTTCGAAATATCTAGTTTCGCCCTCAGTGCTGTAATGCCATTTTGATCCACGGCCATGCCGGTTGTTGTAATCAAAGACTTCTCCAATTCCGTGGATACCTGAACTTCATAATTCCCCGGCCCGCTTCCCTTTGGAAGAAGTATCGTGACATCAAGCCGACCGCGCGGGAGCTGAATCGCGCCTGAATTCGCAGAGGGGAGTTGTTCGCCTCGAAAGACGATCCGATTTCTCAGATCAACGGTGACTTTCTGATACGGCATGACGGTGGCAATGTTTGGTTTTCCACCCGTTCCGCGGAACCAACCGCCCTTCCACAGCCAGCCTGCAAGGCCGACGATCACGATCAGTGCCGCACTTGCAAGCACTAGCTCAAGCGTTTTGCGCCTTGCAACCTGCTTTTGAAATGCAGTGTATTCGATGAAGCAAGGGGAGCAACTACCAAGGTGAAGCAGCCATTGTTCGGCTTCGCGCAAATCCATTCTCTGCTCGCCAAGCGATTTCAGCACTCTTGATCCGGGACACCCTACCCGAT
>DATLST010000031.1:0-35882 GCA_035534055.1 Candidatus Acidiferrales bacterium
GTTGCAGGGAAAAAACTAGAACTCAAGACTGCTTCTCTTACGCAGCGGCCGGCGCATGGGTGTGTTCCGAGCTCGCCGCCCGACTACCTGGCCCACCCGCAAACCGGCGAAAGTGGATCCCTCTTAAACCGGCGCTAACAGCTCCGGCTTCGCGTTGAAACGCAGCTTGGATTCACGATGGTGAAGTATATCCGCGCAATAGAATTCATCGAGGATTACAAAACCATTGGCAAGGGTCAGGGCGGCTGGCGGGAAGATTACCAGTATTTCAGCCAGGAGGCGGGGATCTGATTCACAAGGTTTGAGGGTTCGCTAAAGGAAACGAACATAGGAATTGAGCGAGACGGGCATCGGAAGGAGACCAATTATGAGTGCGGACGTGGCGTCACCAGGTTTTGGCGGTTATTGTTCCCAATTTGTTCCCAAGTTCTGATTTGCGCGGCTCAACGAGCTTCGATGTGCCGAGCTACGATCTGGAGCAGGCCGCGTGGTCGCGCTTTGAGCTGAGTGGCTGCGGTTTTCCGAAGAACAAATCCAGCGGATGCGGGACCGTGGAGAAATATCTCAGCCCATCGACCAGACTTTGCAGAGTCTGTCTTCTAAGCGCGACTCTCGATTCCAAACCTTCTATTTGTTCCGTTAGCGTTTCAATCTTTTCAATAACTTGGGGAGTCTACTTTTCGCTCAAAGCTAACCCCAACCGCAGGAATGAGTAGGGTTATGGCACAGTTCTGGCACAGCTGAGTTTGCGAAGTCCGAGTTTAGCCTTGGCGCCGCTACGGAAAACGAGCTGCGCTTAGGAAACCTGATCATAACCTTGGAGCGATAGCTTATCGTGACGCGGGGCGTTGCGCAGCGGCACTCCGAGTGGCAGGTCCTTCTGCCCAAGCGATTGCAATGTCAAGCTCGTCGTACCGGAAGCTCTTTACTTCAGCCTGAATGAAATGCTCGGCTATCTTGGGCACTAGGCTGGCCAGTTTGGTATCGGCCGCAAGCGCAATCCTCTTTACGTGCTGTTGATGATCGCGGACGAATCGCACATGGCGAAAGAAGCTCCCCAGATTCTCCCAACCGGGAAATTCGCGGGTATGAATTACCAACCCTTGCAGGTCACCATGCGCTTCGATCCACGCGTCTGCCGTGAATGCCAGCGACTCAAAATCTTGAGCGCGCAAGGCTTGCTTGACTTCTACCACGATCACGCCGGATTCGGGCAGAAGCCGATGAGAAATGGCGGCACCTTCGGGAAGCGACCGTAGCCAATCAACGGCCCCGGCGAATTCAGTGTTGCCGAATACGGACACGGGGCACGGCAGGAAAAACCCGGCCAGCCGCGTCAATTCTCGAATCCAAGCCAAGTCAGTGACGACGGAGCAGCCGTCAAAAAGCCTCAGGAAATGGAGGCCGATTTTCGCATCTTCCCATGCCGCGCCCGGAGTGAAGCCCTCGAAGTCCGGCCCGAGCTGATATAGAAAGCGAATGCGACGACCCTCCCGCCGTGCCTCGTCGAGGAGCGGCACAAACACTTGCTCATAGTCCTCCTTCGATATCTTTCCAATAGCCCTGACGCCAACGATTCCACGAGGGAGATCTTTCAGTTTCTCGATCACCGGCCTCTCCTTTGCAATTGGATCATCTCTCTCTTGGGTTCGTGAAGCTGTGCAATCTTCGACACTCGCGGCACAGCGAACCGATCTATTCCACAACCCAGATCGTAAATCCTTTGCCTTGGCGGACAAACTCCTCTGCAGGATCTCCGTGAATAAGCTCGCTCAGCCACGACAGCGATTTTCTTCCAATGACCACAGTGTCGCACTTTCGCATTTGTGCGAGCTTCAATATTTCTTTGGTCGCTCCGCTCCCATTTACGAGATAGCAGTAGTGGGCTTCGATCGCTCCATGTGCCAGGCCGCCTTGGCACAAAATTGCGTTGGCGCGCTCCAAGGCCCGCTGTTCGGTCATCTCGGTCGCCGCAATCCATCGAGACTTGTAGGCTTGAATTCGTCCCTTTTCTGTGCCCCTGAGCTCGACGAGTTGGCGGGGAGGTGAAAGAAGGCTATGCGCAAGACAGACGCGGAAATTCGGTCGTCCTGAGGCCATCCGGGCCACATACTGCAACGCTTTTCGGGTGGCGGGCGATTCATCCACCACAACAAGCAGCTTGCTATTCTTCATTCGGCAGACACCTCGTAATGAGACTAAACAGGGACCATTTTATTGGTCCCATTGCTGTTTACAGGTTCGTTTTCCTTTGCTTTAATCGCGCGTTCCTGGCCCAGTCCCATGGTCAGTGCGGTCAACCCGGCCAGACCGCCCAGTTGCATTGTCTCGACAGCAGAGCTTGGGACAATGACAATTGTAGAGTTAGCTTTCAAACCTTCATAAAGCATGTTCATGGCGCGCAGATGTAATGCGACCGGGTCGTTAGCATAAGTTTTGGCCGCTTCGCCGAATTTCTCCGCCACCTGACGCTCTGAGTCTCCCAAGATTACGCGGGCCTGACGTTCGCGCTCAGCTTGGGCTTGCATCGACATTGCATCTTCCAAGGCCGGAGGAATCAGCACATCCTTGACCTCCACGGAAATGACATTGATGCCCCACGGTTCGGTGCGCTGATCAATGATTTTCTGCAACGCGTCGCTAATTTTGTCCCTGCCTTCGAGCATGTCCGAAAGCATGGTTTTTCCAATGACATCACGCAGGGCCGTTTGTGAAGCCCAGCTTATTGCGCTTTGGTAGTCGGCTACATCCAAGGCGGCCTTCTTAGGGTCGACAATCTTCCAGAACAGCACTGCATCTACATCCACAGGCACCGTATCTTTCGTCAGCGTTTTTTCCGCCTTGAAGGAACTCGTGAGAACTCTGGTATCAATCCAGTACGGAATCGTATCGATGAGCGGGATAATCACAAACAATCCCGGTCCTTGAAGCGAACGGAACTTCCCTAACCGCAAGACAACCGCTTTACTCCATTGATCCGCAACCTGAATTGCGGACGAGGCGAAAAAGGCAAGAACTACGGCGCTCCCCAGAATCCATAAGCCTTCAAAGTTGGCTGAACGTCGATACATGGCATAGGCCAATGCTCCCCCGAGACCGAGGATCAAGGCGAATATCAATACTGGAAATGAACTGTTCTTTTTCATTTCAATTACCTCTCTTCGCTTTCCGTGACTTCCAATTTACCGGAACTTTTCCTTGAACATTTCTTGTGCTCGCACCTTCGTCCATTTCAAGGAGTCTTTTGGTCTTAGCGTTCCGTTACTAACTTCTTGACGAGGCCGCTCTTGTCTTGGCTATCGGCTCGTGGTCCTCAATGAAAGCCGGTTGGATGCCCGCAGTTTCGCTCCGCCCTGTGGGCGACTCAATCTTCGTCTCGACGCGAACACTCTTTGAAGGAGCTGCTTTTGGCATCGTTACTTCGAGTCTGCCGTCACTAAAAGTTGCCTTAGCCTTCGAAAGATCAACTTCAGTGGGCAGATCGATGACGCGGAGAATAAGCAGTGCGTGCTGGGTCGAATGGCTGTGTTTTCCGGAGGGGTGGTCTTCGCGGGGCTCGGCCTTTCCACTGATGGTTAGTCGGTGCGGCTCGATGCTTACCTTAATCTCCTGGCTATTAAATCCTGGAACCTCGGCGCGCGCGATAAGCTGGTCGCCGGATTCCGAAATGTGGAACTTCACAGGCGTTAGCAGCTCATGTTCTGCGAGGAACCAGTCCTCCCGATCGTTTCCGTTTACGTGTCCGCGAGCCTCAAAAATCTCAAAGGACCGCCGGGCAATCAGATGGAATACGTCTCGTGTATGCTCGAAAAATTCATGAACGGATATGAGATTCAAATCAGTGCCGGAGGGTGCGTGTGAAGAATGATGTGTCATGGTTTCCTTCCTCTTTCTAGTTAGAATAAGTTCCTGTTTCCCTACTCAAAGAGACAGAGGCATCGTTCGGGTGGATCGCGCTCTCCGTGAAGGTTACGTATGCGACCTCGGCCTTTGGAACTGGCAAGCTGACCGCTGTCTCGGCAGGTAAATGGCGTACTATTTCTTGGAGTGCGCTTGCAAACTCCCGAGGGCGGAGAGCGGGCGATCCCAAGCAGGCCTGTCCACCGTCGATGGCGGGCAGCCAAAAGCAGCTATTCTCGACAGGCAAGCAAAGGAAAGCCGTAACCGGCAGGCCGGCCAAGATCATCAGCAGGCGAAAGCCACTGCCATCGGACAGGTGCGTATTGCTGAGCACTAGGTCAATGGGACGCGAGTTCAAGAGATCTGAGGCCTCTCGCATATTGTCGGCAAAATGACATTGGCATCCCCGCCGCCTCAGCCAATCCGCAAGGGATTGGGCGCTATGAAAACTCTGTCCGACCAAAAGCACGTCCCTCCCAGATAGTGTCATTTGGCATTTCCCTGATACTGATTCTTCATTCGGGTTGCTCGGATGCAAACCAGCGGACGATGTTCAACGGGTCTCACCGTGGAGTCTCCGCTATGGGCTGATGGAACCGTTCCGGTTGACCCGGCCGCCTCTAAAGAAACGGTGGCGCACCATGTCCTGGGCAAGCAGAAAAATTACGACTGCCAGGACGACTATGAACAGCAAGCCGACAATTCCGAACCGGGGCGGCCTGCGCCCTGCGCGGCCCGGCGTGTTCGAATCAGTCGTCATCCCAGCTGAATGTCCGCTACCGAAGACAGCCAATCAGTTCCTGCTATTCAAGCGCGACCCGTTTATCAATTCCTGATAACACTTGTGGCCTATCGACTGTGCCCCTGGTCCAATAACTATTTCTATTTCGTATTAGCATCCCGCTGGAGTTTGGTTCGCCGCTCCTCGTATTCCTCGCTTGTGATGTCACCGGCGGCATATCTTCTTTGAAGTAGCTGCAGAGGCGATTGCATTTGCCTGTAGGTAGTCCGTCTCATCGGCATCATGAATGAAAAAAACGAGATCCAGAGTAGGAACCAGAAAACCCACCAATACCCGTGCATTCCCCAAAAGTAGTTCATAGTTTGTTTCTCTCCTTCCGAGTGTGAACTCACTCAGGAACACGGCCTGCTTCATTGAGACTGGAGCCTTGCTCAGGTCATCCGCGATAGATCACAGTCGCAGATCAATGCGACGGTCGCGGGGGAACTGAACTTGTGGTTCTTAACGTATGGCTTGATCCCCAATTGCTGAGCATGCAAATGGCGTGTCCGCACGAACAATCGTCCGGCGTCTCTCCCAGGGCCTCGCACTGGGCGCTGCAGTATTTACCCGACATTGTTCTGCATGAACAACCGGCGCGCGCGCATTTTTCACCTTTCGCAGCGGCCATTTCTTTATCTCCCAGTTTCGGATCAGAGGCGAATGATCTAAAGAAGCATCCTGAACGCTGAAGTAAACGGTATCTGTCCAATAAGGCACACATTTCAGTTTTGGTCGCGGCCGAGGAAAGAAAAAGCGGGCTCGAGTCCCCGGGCGTCAGAGGGAGTTGCATAGGCTCTCAACACAAGCTGTCCGAAATGGAACAGTTTCCTTGCTAGTGCGGTGCGACAGTTGTGTTTGGGACTTAAGCTTGCTGGCCTGATACCACGGGCCTGGGGAGAATATAAAATGTCAAAGCAAAATTCAGTCGTCGCAATTTATCGTACCCATACGGAAGCGGATCAAGCGGTGAAGGAGCTCCAAACTAGTGGCGTCGACATGCACACGTTGTCGATCGTTGGCAAAGGCTACCACACAGACGAGCACGCAGTGGGTTACTACAATACTGGCGATCGCATGAAGTATTGGGGAAAAGTTGGCGCGTTCTGGGGAGGTTTCTGGGGACTGTTATTCGGATCTGCTTTTTTCATGATTCCTGGCCTTGGCCCAATTCTGGCGGCAGGACCGGTAGTGGCGTGGATCGTGGCGGGTTTGGAAGGCGCGGTGGAGGTAGGGGCCTTGGGCGCTTTGGGAGCTGGCCTCTACAGCATAGGAATACCCAAGGACAGCATTGTGAAGTATGAAGCGGCACTCAAGACAGATCAGTTCCTACTGATTGTTCACGGGACGGCTACAGAGGTCACAAAAGCAAAAGACATCCTCGAAAGCACGCACCCCTCGCAGCTTTCTCTGCACTCAGGTGAGGCCGTAGCAGCTGCAGCAGTTTAGCTTGCCCACGAAATTGGAGCACAAGCCCGCTTCTTAGGATGTGCTTCCCTATGGCGGTTTCGCCGGAGAAAACAATGACCGATTTCTGGAGTGTCCCGGCAGGGATTCCGAAACGCGTTGGGATCGCTGCCGATCATGGAGGATTTGAATCGAAGGAGTATCTGGTTGGGAAGTTGCGTGCGGCTCAGTACGCAGTGGTCGATTTCGGCGACGAGCAGCAGAGACCGGATGACGACTATCCGGATTTTATCGTGCCTTTGGCTCGTGCGGTGGCTCGCGGCGAAGTGGATCGCGGTGTGGCCATTTGCGGTAGCGGCGTCGGTGCATGTGTTGCTGCCAACAAAGTGCCAGGCGTGCGCGCGTGCCTGATACATGAGAGCTTTTCCGCACGACAAGGAGTCGAAGACGACGACATTCGCGTGATCTGCCTGGGTGGACGTGTGGTGGCGAACACGTTCGCTTGGGAATTGGTCAGGACCTTTCTCGAAGCACGATTCAGTGGCGCCGAGCGCCACCGGAGGCGTTTGGCCAAAGTCAGCGCACTGGAAGGCGTGGAGACGAGAATATGAAAACAAATCCTCTGAAACAATTGGGAACGCTGGGCCAATCCATTTGGCTGGATTATATCCGACGTGATCTGATGGCGAACGGCGGGCTCCGGCGTTTGATTGCGGATGATGGTCTACGAGGGATGACTTCGAATCCGTCCATCTTCGAAAAAGCGATCGCGGAGAGCCACGATTACGATGAGGACATCAAGGGCCTGGCGCTTAAGGGAGATGGCGTTAAGGCAATTTACGAAAACCTGAGCCAGCGTGACGTGCAAAGCGCCGCTGACGAGTTCCGGCCTCTGTACGAGAGTGCAGACGGCGCAGACGGCTATGTCAGCCTAGAGGTCAATCCGCATCTTGCGCACGATACGAACGGAACGATAGAAGAAGCCCGTCGGTTGTGGGCTGCGCTCGGCCGCCCCAACGTCCTAATAAAGGTTCCGGCGACTGGTGAAGGACTTTCCGCCATCCAGCAACTTATCAGCGAAGGAATCAGCGTCAACGTGACGCTGCTCTTTGGGCTGCCCCGTTATCGGCAAGTCGCGGAAGCATACATTGCCGGCATAGAATCGCGCGTGGCTCAAGGTAAGCCTGCGAAACATATTGCCTCTGTGGCCAGCTTCTTTGTAAGCCGCATCGATGCGCTGGTGGATCCACTATTGGAAAAGTCCATTGCGCAAGGCGGTAAGAACGTCGATCTCGCGAAGAAGGCGCACGGGCAAGTAGCCGTTGCTAGCGCAAAGATGGCGTACCAGATCTATAAGGAAATATTCGGGAGCGATCAATTTAAGAAACTAGCCGCCCAGGGCGCTCGAGCCCAGCGATTGCTATGGGCCAGCACCAGTACGAAGAATGCGGCCTACAGTGACGTGAAATACGTGGAGGCTCTTATCGGACCGCACACAGTAAACACGGCACCGATGGAAACCCTCGATGCGTACCGGGATCACGGAGACCCGAAAGCACGGCTCGAACAAGAGGTCGAGGAATCCCGCTCGGTATTAGAGCGACTGCCGGAACTGAACATCAGCATCGACGATGTGACGCGGCAGCTTGAGGACGAGGGTGTTAAGAAATTCAACGAACCGTTCGACAAACTAATGGAGACATTAGCGCAACGGTCGTCACCGCATTTGGCGAAAGCATCGTGAAAATAAGTCCGCTTGCCGGAAAGCCTGCCCCAGCATCGATGCTGGTGAATGTGCCCAGGCTTGTCATGGCCTACTACACTGAACAGCCAGACCCTTCCGTCCCCGCGCAAAGGGTCGCTTTCGGCACATCCGGACATAGGGGCTCTGCGTTCGACAAGGCCTTCAACGAATGGCACATCCTCGCTATCAGCCAGGCGATATGTCTGTATCGAAAGCTGCACCAGATTAATGGCCCCTTGTTTCTTGGGATGGATACGCATGCGCTCTCTGTTCCAGCGCTAGCGAGCGCGCTTGAAGTGTTGGCGGCCAACGGAGTGGAAGTCATGCTCGCGGAAGGAGACGAATACACTCCTACTCCCGTTATTTCCCACGCGATTCTGACATACAACCACGGGCGCAAAATCGGACTCGCCGACGGCATCGTCATCACACCATCGCACAACCCGCCACACGACGGAGGCTTCAAGTACAACCCTCCGAGCGGCGGACCCGCAGAGGGCGTCGTCACGGAATGGATTGAAGGGAAGGCGAATGAATTTCTCGAGGCCAAGCTGCAGAGCGTGAAAAGAATTTCTGTCGACAAGGCTCTTCAGGCTTCTACGACTCACCGGCACGACTACCTCAATACTTATATTGCCGATCTCGCGAACGTGGTTGAGATGGACGTCATTCGCGGCGCGAAGCTCCGCATCGGTGTTGATCCCCTGGGTGGCGCGGGAGTCCACTACTGGGGACCGATTGCGGAGCGCTACGGGCTCGACCTCACGGTTGTCAACGAGGTGGTCGATCCGACATTCAGTTTCATGACTGTGGATTGGGATGGCCAGATTCGGATGGACCCATCTTCGGTCTATGCGATGCAGCGTTTGATCGCGATGAAGGATCGCTTTGACCTTTCCTTCGCCTGTGATACGGACCACGACCGTCACGGTATCGTGACTAAAAGCGCAGGACTACTGCCGCCCAATCATTACCTCTCCGTCGCCATTTTCTACCTGTTTGAACACCGTCCGAAATGGCGCAAGGAAGCGGCTGTGGGCAAAACCGTGGTAAGCAGCGAGATGATCGATCGAGTCACCGCCAAGCTTGGCCGGAAGCTTTATGAGGTGCCGGTTGGCTTCAAGTGGTTCGTGGATGGCCTGCTCGACGGTTCGCTCGGTTTCGGCGGCGAAGAGAGCGCAGGAGCGTCCTTTTCTCGTCTCGACGGCACTGTTTGGACGACGGACAAAGATGGCATTGTCCCGACTTTGCTCGCGGCGGAGATCACGGCACGAATGAGCCGCGATCCCGGCGAAATCTACCAAGAACTCACGAGCGAATTCGGCGAACCAGTCTATGACCGCGTGGAAGCGCCAGCCACTCCCGATCAAAAGCAACTCTTAGCGAAGCTCTCAGCCAAGCAGGTCAAGCTTACCGATCTCGCAGGCGAAAAAATCAAGACTGTCCTCACTGCCGCGCCGGGCAATGGTGCTCCCATCGGTGGATTAAAGGTAGCGGCAGAGAGCGGATGGTTCGCCGCTCGTCCGTCAGGCACCGAGAATATCTACAAGATTTACGGGGAGAGCTTCCAGGGAGCAGACCACTTGTCTCGCATTCTGAAGGAAGCGCAGACGATTGTCAGCGACGCATTATCGGCGATGCCGGCACCAGCAGATGGCAAGCGAACCCATGGAACATCGGCATGACCGGGAAACTCTAGCCAATCCATTCCAAGATTCGGTCCGGCACAAGTTCGGAGCAGGAATAATGAGCAAGAAAGAACGCGGCAGCCTCTCGATCCATGGGCTTCTTCCGACGGAAGTAGACGGATTTGATTCTCTGGCGGAGCTTGCGCTCGACCTGCGCTGGGCATGGAACCATGCAACGGACGAGTTGTGGCGCGCTCTTGATCCTGTCCTCTGGGAACTTACCCAAAATCCTTGGGCGGTTTTGCAGACGGTCTCGCGGGATCGACTCAAGAACGTCCTGGCCGACCCCGCGCTGCATAAGAATATTGATGACCTGCTGAGTGCCAAACGTCAGGCCGCCGAGACGCCCGCGTGGTTTCAGCAAAAGCATCCGCGATCCCCCTTAACCTGCGTCGCGTATTTCAGTATGGAATTTATGTTGAGCGAAGCGCTCCCGATCTATTCGGGAGGACTCGGCAATGTGGCCGGAGATCAGCTCAAAGCTGCCAGCGATTTAGGCGTGCCGGTCGTCGGCGTGGGCCTGCTCTACCAGCGAGGCTATTTTCGCCAGGTGATTGATAAGGACGGAGCGCAACAAGCGCTCTACCCGTACAACGACCCTGCACAATTGCCGATTAGTCCGCTGCGCCGTCCGAACGGAGAGTGGCTGCGGTTAGAAATCGACTTACCTGGCTACTCGGTCTGGCTGCGCGCGTGGCAGGTCCAGGCGGGTCGAGTAAAACTCTACCTTCTGGATAGCAATGACGCGGCGAACCTCCCCATTCATCGAAGTATCACCAGCGAGCTATACGGGGGCGGGCCAGAGTTGCGCCTCAAGCAAGAACTACTTCTCGGGATTGGCGGCTGGCGTTTGCTTAGCGCGCTAGGCATCAAGCCTGAAGTCTGTCACTTAAATGAAGGGCATGCAGCCTTTGCTACGCTCGAGCGTGCTCGCAGTTTTATGGAAGAAACCGGGCAGCCATTTGAAAGCGCACTGGCCGTCACGCGAGCGGGAAACATCTTCACTACCCACACCGCTGTGGCTGCCGGATTTGATCGCTTCACTCCCGCTCTCATCGAACAATACCTCGGAGGGTATGCAGAAAAGAAACTCGGCATAACACTCCACGATTTGCTGGCCCTGGGCCGCCAGAATCCGAATGACCCGTCCGAGAGTTTCAACATGGCCTATCTCGCCATTCGTGGAAGCGGAGCCGTGAATGGAGTGAGTCGCTTGCATGGAAAAGTAAGCCGACACCTCTTTGAGCCTCTCTTCCCTCACTGGCCAGAGGACGAAGTTCCCGTAGGGCACGTCACCAACGGAGTCCACATGCCGACCTGGGACTCGGCGGCAGCCGACGCTCTCTGGACGGAAGCGTGTGGAAAATCCCGCTGGCTAGGGCCGACAGAGAACCTAGAGCCGAATATTCGCCGCCTGTCTGACAGCGCGCTCTGGCAATTCCACACGGCCGGGAGCAAATCTCTTGTCCAGTTCGCTCGCGCGCGATTGTCAGCGCAACTGGCAGCATCGGGGGCGTCACCGGATGCGATCGAAGAGGCAAAACATCTATTTGATCCCAACGCGTTGACATTGGGTTTTGCGCGGCGTTTCGCGACCTACAAAAGACCGAACTTGCTGCTGCACGATCGAGAGCGGTTGCTTCGCCTCTTGAGCGATTCCCAGCGTCCAGTGCAGCTCATCATCGCCGGAAAGGCACACCCTGCGGACACGGCGGGACAGGCATTGATCCAAGAATGGATTCAGTTCATTCGTCAGCCTGAGACGCGGCCGCATGTGATCTTCCTCAGTGATTACGACATGCATTTGACTGAGCAACTCGTACAGGGCGTCGATGTCTGGATCAATACGCCACGTAGACCCTGGGAAGCTTGCGGAACAAGTGGCATGAAAGTACTCGTGAACGGTGGAATCAATTTATCGGAATTGGACGGCTGGTGGGCGGAAGCATACACGCCTGAAGTGGGGTGGGCATTGGGGGATGGTTTGGAGCATGGCGATGATCCCACCTGGGACGCTGTGGAAGCCAACGCTCTCTATGATTTGCTCGAGCGGAAGGTGATCCCTGAGTTTTATGCCCGAGACGCGAGCGGAGTCCCCACCGCGTGGGTCAACCGGATGCGAGAAAGTATGGCGCGGTTGACACCGCGCTTTTCTGCTCACCGCGCGGTCCGTGAATACACCGAGCAACGCTATCTCTCGGCGGCTACTGCCTACCAGGAACGCGCGGCGAACAAAGGCGCATTCGGCAGGCAAATGGCCGATTGGCAGCACAGTCTGGAACACAAATGGGCCACTCTGCACTTCGGCGAACTGAAGGTGGAGACTCGCCGAGCGCAACACGTCTTTGAGGTTCAGGTTTATCTCAATGGCATCGATCCTCAGGCGGTGCGAGTTGAGCTTTATGCGGACGGAATTAAGGGTGGGGATTTCGTTCGCGAAGTAATGAAATGTGCGCGATCCGTACCTGACGCGCCGGGTTTCTGTCTCTTTCAGGCGATGGTGCCCAATACACGTCCTGCGAGCGACTACACACCGCGACTCATACCGCATCGCTCCGGAGTAGCGGTTCCGCTCGAATCCGGTCGAATCCTATGGCAACGCTGATGAAAACGTCCGAGCGCAATTCGCACGATGGTGTCTTGGCGATCCCGGCTCGCTCTGACGTTCAAGCGGGTTCTCCTCTCCCGTTAGGAACACAGGAGACGGGAGGAGGGGTTAATTTTTCCATTTTCAGCCGTTACGCTAGCCGCGTTCGCCTGGAGTTGTTCGACCACCCCGAAGACGCAGTGCCCTGCCGGATCATTGATCTGGATTCAGCCGAGAACCACACTGGCGACGTGTGGCACGTCTGGATCGAGGGAATTGGCACCGGTCAGCTATATGCGTACCGAATGGACGGGCCCTACAAACCCAACGACGGGCATAGGTTCAACTTTAAGAGGCTTCTCCTTGATCCTTTCGCTACTGCGATTACTCAACTGCCCCCTTGGGATTTTGCATCGGCGCGCGGATACGATCCTTTGGCGCCGGAGCAAGATTTGGTCCCTTCGAAATTGGACAACTCTGGATCGATGCCGAAGTGCGTATTTGTCAACGAGCCCTTCAAGTGGGATGGAGACCAGCCGCCCCGGCATCCATGGTCGAAGACCCTCATTTACGAAACGCATGTTCGCGGCTTCACGATTCATCACAGGTCGGGCGTGGATCATCCGGGAACTTACCAGGGTCTGCTGGAAAAGATTCCTTACCTCAAAAATCTAGGAGTGACCGCAGTAGAACTAATGCCCGTGCAGGAGTTCAATGAAACTTCTGTCACGCGCAAGAATCCGCAAACGGGCCGGCCACTCAAGAATTACTGGGGATACGATCCCGTGGCCTTCTTTGCGCCTAAAGCTTCCTACAGCAGCTCGGGAAGCTTGGGCCAGCAGAAGGTAGAGTTCAAGCAAATGGTCCGGGCTCTGCACGCAGCCGCTATCGAGGTGATTCTGGACGTAGTTTTCAATCATACGGCGGAGGGAGACCAACTAGGCCCGACGCTCTGTTTCCGCGGGATGAATAACGCGATTTTCTACACGCTAGCGGACGATAAGCGCTACTACAGGGACTACACCGGAACAGGAAACACGATTAACGCCAACCATCCCGTGGTGCGAGACCACATCTTGTCTGCATTGCGTCATTGGGTGGTCGAGATGCATGTCGATGGATTTCGCTTTGACCTTGCCGCCGTGCTCGGTCGGGGCCGTTCCGGCAACTTGCTGGCCAATCCTCCGCTTCTCGAGCGAATCGCCGAAGATCCGATCTTGAGGGATGTAAAAATCATTGCCGAAGCTTGGGACGCCGCAGGCGCGTACGAGGTGGGTAGCTTCTCGCAGCGGCGCTGGGCGGAGTGGAACGGTCGCTACCGAGATGATGTGCGGCGTTTCTGGCGCGGCGACGATGGAATGCTCGGTTCGTTTGCGAACCGCATCTGCGGGAGTGCCGACATCTATGCCAAGTCCGGCAAAGGACCCGAAGGCAGCATCAATTTCATTACCTGCCATGACGGTTTCACGTTGAATGACTTGGTGAGCTATCAGACAAAGCACAACGAAGCGAACGGAGAAAATAACCGAGACGGGACCGACGCGAACTTCAGCGACAACTACGGGCCGGAAGGAAAGACGACGGACGCTGGCATTGAGAATTTACGAAAACGCCAGATCAAGAATTTCCTTCTGACTCTTTTGATCTCACGCGGCGTGCCGATGCTGCTCGGCGGCGATGAATTCCGTCGTACGCAAGGCGGCAACAACAACCCGTACTGCCAGGATAATGAAACGAACTGGTATGACTGGACCTATCTGGAAGAACACAAAGAAATCTTCCAATTCACTCGCAGCGTGATTGCCTTTCGTACGGCGCATCCGATTCTCAGTAAGGAAAACTTCTACACGGATGCCGAAATCCGCTGGTTCAGCCCGCAGCAGCAATTGCCCAATTGGTTTGACCCAAAGGAAAAGCAGCTTGCCTGTCTGATCCAAGAAGGCGAGCAGTGCGCGATTTTCCTGATGTTCAATGCCGGTAGCGATGCAGTCGATTTCGGTTTGCCTACCGCACCGTTGGGGGCTCGCTGGCATTTGGCGGTAGACACTTCCCCCGAGGCATTGGAAGGGCTATTTGCAGCGGGAGACGAGCCGCTTTGCGAAGACCCCTTCACCTTTCACTTGTCTTCGCGATCTAGCGCCGTACTCATTGCGCGACAAGCGGAGATCGCATGAAAAAACCGGTCCCGATCACGACGCTATTTGTGGATATCGGCGGCGTTCTGCTCACCAACGGATGGGATCATCATGCCCGCAGGCGAGCGGCAAAAAAGTTCAATCTGAAGTGGGCTGCGATGGAAGATCGACACGGCCTGAACTTTGCCGCTCACGAGGAGGGAAGGGTTACATTCGAGCAATATCTAAGTCGGGTGATCTTCTTCCAAAAGAGGCCGTTCACCCGGTCCCAGTTTCGGCTTTTTATGTTCGCGCAATCGAAACCCTACGTCAAGATGATCGAGATGGTCCGCAATCTCAAAGCGCGCTACGGGCTGCGAATCGCCGTAGTGAGTAACGAATCGCGGGAAGTAAATGCGTACCGGATTCGTAAGTTCAAGCTGGGCGGTTTTGTGGACACCTTTATTTCCTCTTGCTTCGTGCACGCTCGCAAGCCCGACGTAGAAATGTTTCGACTTGCGCTGGATATCGCCCAGGCGTCACCTCGCCAGGTGCTCTATATCGAAAACACACCGATGTTCGTCCAGATCGCGGAAAGCTTGGGAATTCGAAGCATCCTTCACACGGACTACAAATCCACCCGAGCAAGCCTCGCTTCATTTGGATTGCAGAGTCATTATGAAACCAAGTAACCCGCGAATCCTCACGGTCAATGGCGGCTCGTCGAGCATCAAGTTCGCGCTGTTCGAGACAGGGGATTCTCTGCGACGGATTCTGACCGGTGGCATTGATCGGATTGGACAGCCGGAGGCCACCTTGCGAGTGAACGGTCCGACTCAGACGGACAACATTTCACGTTTGCTGAAGGCGAAGGATCACGCTGCGGCGGTGGGCGCTCTGATGGATTGGGCTGATGAACGCAGCGAGCGTGATGCTTTGGCAGCGATTGGACATCGCATCGTGCATGGCGGACCGAAATATTTCGAGCCGCAGCGAATTACCCCCGAAATGGTTGAGGAGCTACACCATCTGAGTCCATTCGATCCTGACCATTTGCCCGAGGAGATCATATTAACCGAAGCATTCCACCTTCGGTTTCCCGACCTGCCTCAAGTGGCGTGTTTCGACACTGCTTTTCACCATGATATGCCGCGAGTGGCCCAGATGTTGCCAATCCCTCGCCGGTACGAGGCGCAGGGTGTACGGCGGTACGGGTTTCATGGGTTGTCGTATACGTTCCTGATGGAAGAACTCGCGCGCCTTGGCGACCCGGCGGCAACGACTGGCCGGGTAATCCTCGCCCACCTCGGCAATGGGGCGAGTCTGGCGGCGGTGTGCGACGGCAAATCCATGGACACAAGCATGAGTTTCACCCCAACCGCCGGGGTGCCGATGAGCACCCGTTCAGGCGATCTCGATCCCGGACTCGTTTTGTATCTGGCGCACGCTGAGAAAATGAGCGCCAAGCAATTTAACGAGATGGTTACTTCCCAGTCTGGCTTGCTAGGAATATCCGAGACCAGTTCCGACATGCGCGACTTGCTCGAGCATGAAACGCACGACGTGCGGGCGGGCGAAGCCGTCGCGCTGTTTTGCTATCAGGTCAAGAAATGGATCGGCGCATTCGCGGCAGCGCTCGGCGGGCTAGACACTCTGGTGTTTGCCGGTGGCATCGGGGAGAACGCGCCCACGGTCCGCGCCCGAATTTGCGATGGACTGGGATTTCTGGGAATCGAGATCGAAGAAAAGAACAATGCGGCGAATGAGGGAGTAATTTCGGCAGGGGCCAGCCGGGTTGCGGTCCGCGTCATTCGTACGGATGAAGAACACGTGATAGCCAAGACAGTTTGCTCCGTTCTCGGCCTTGGCTCAAAAAAAGGAGAATTGAATCATGAACACAGAAACTCTTACGCTAACTGACTCAGTAACTGTTTCACCGGAACTGCTTCATAAGATGAATGCCTACTGGCGCGCCGCCAACTATCTGTCGGTCGGGCAAATCTATCTCTACGACAATCCACTCCTCAAGGAGCCACTGAAACTCTCGCACGTGAAGCCGCTTGTGGTCGGACACTGGGGTACGACGCCCGGCCAGAATTTTATCTATGTGCACCTAAACCGAGTCATCAAGAAGTATGACCTCGATATGTTCTACATCGCTGGTCCTGGGCATGGCGGCCCAGCGATTGTCGGCAACGTATACCTCGAAGGCACCTGGACAGACATCTATCCGAACGTTACCAAAGATGAAGCCGGAATGAAGAAACTGTTCAAGCAATTCTCATTTCCCGGCGGAATTTCGAGTCACGTTGCACCGACGACGCCTGGGTCGATTCACGAAGGGGGTGAGCTTGGGTACTCGCTTAGCCACGCCTTCGGAGCGGCGTTCGACAATCCTGATTTGCTCGTTGCCTGCGTTATCGGTGATGGTGAAGCGGAGACCGCCTCCCTGGCGACCTCATGGCAGTCCAACAAGTTTCTCGATCCGATTACCGACGGAGCTGTGCTGCCAATACTGCACCTGAATGGCTACAAGATCAGCAATCCAACTATCCTGGCTCGCATCGAGCATGAGGAACTGGAGCAATTTCTGCGAGGCTGTGGTTGGACGCCTCACTTTGTCGAAGGCGACGAGCCGGAAAAGATGCATGAACTCATGGCCACTACGATGGAAACGGTCATCGAGGACATCCGGACAATTCAAAAGAATGCCCGAAACAATAACGACACCACTCGGCCGCGCTGGCCGATGATCGTCCTCAAGTCGCCCAAGGGCTGGACTGGGCCGAAATTCGTCGACGGACTGCAAATTGAGGGCACTTTCAGGGCGCATCAGGTGCCGCTCCTGGTCGATTCCGACCATCCCGATCATGTCAGCCAGCTTGAGAGCTGGATGAAGAGCTACAAACCTGAGGAGTTGTTCGACGGGAATGGGCGACTCATGCCCGAATTAGCCGAGCTCGCGCCGAAGGGCGACCGCCGGATGGGAGCCAATCCCCATGCCAACGGCGGCATTCTGTTACGCGACTTGCGCATGCCGGACTTCCACGTTCACGCGGTGAATGTGCCTTCGCCTGGCGCGGTTACCGGCCAAGATACCCTTGTGCTTGGCAATTTCCTGCGGGATGTGGCCAAGCTAAATGAAGATCAGCATAATTTCCGTGTCTTTGGCCCTGATGAAACCGTCTCGAATCTTCTGGGCGCGGTCTTCGAAGTCACCAACCGTCAATGGGACGCACGAAAAGTAAAAAATGACGAATTCCTCGCGCCCGCCGGTCGCGTTTTGGATTCGATGCTCAGCGAGAACCAGTGCGAAGGTTGGCTTGAAGGATATCTTCTGACCGGGCGGCACGGGCTCTTCAACAGCTATGAGGCCTTCATTCGCATCGTCGATTCAATGTTCAGCCAGCATGCCAAGTGGCTGAAGGTGTGCCTCGAATTGCCCTGGCGCCGGAAGATCTCGTCGCTGAACTATCTACTCGCCTCTCATGTCTGGCAACAAGATCACAACGGCTTCACGCACCAGGATCCCGGATTTCTCGACCACGTCATCAACAAGAAGGCGGATATCGTGCGTGTCTACCTTCCCCCTGATGCCAACTGCCTCTTGTCGGTATTTGATCACTGCTTGCGCAGCCGGAACTACGTGAATGTGGTGGTTGCAGGTAAGCACGCCCTGCCGCAATGGCTGACCATGGATGCCGCAGTTGTTCACTGCACCGAAGGAATCGGCATCTGGCAATGGGCCAGCAACGACCAGAATGCCGAGCCGGACGTAGTAATGGCCTGCTGCGGTGATACGCCGACGCTGGAGATTTTGGCTGCCGTTTCCATCCTCCGCCAGCATTTGCCCGAACTGAAAATCCGGGTGATTAATGTCGTCGATCTGATGAAGCTACAGTCTTCGAGCGAGCACCCGCATGGATTGACCGAAACGGACTACGATTCGCTTTTCACCAAAGATAAACACATCATCTTCGGTTTTCACGGATATCCGTGGTTAGTCCACCGGCTGACCTACCGTCGCGCCAACCGCAACCTCCACGTTCGGGGCTACAAGGAAGAAGGCACCATCACGACCGCTTTTGACATGAGAGTGCAGAACGACCTAGACCGGTTCCACCTGGTACAAGACGTGGTCGATCGGCTACCGCACTTGGGCACCAAGGGGGCTTATCTAAAACAGTTGGTACAAGACAAGCTCATCGAGCACAAGCACTACATCGATCAGCACGGTGAAGATATGCCGGAAATCCGGAATTGGAAGTGGAGCAATACCAAATGAATTCACAAGCGCTTATAGACACGGCGAAGACCATGGTTGCCGGCGATAAAGGATTGCTGGCAATGGATGAAAGTAATCCAACCTGCAACAAGCGATTCGCGAAGTGGGGTATTCCTCAGACCGAGGACACTCGACGCGCCTATCGGGAGTTGATTGTGACCACGGCGGGACTCGGTGAGTCCATAAGTGGCGCAATCCTTTACGACGAGACGATCCGGCAGAAGATGAAAGATGGCACTCCCTTTATCAAAGCCATCACCGATGCGGGAATTATTGCCGGTATTAAAGTCGACATCGGTGCAAAGGCCTTGGCAGGTCACACCGGCGAGAAAATAACCGAGGGGCTGGACGGATTGCGCGACCGGCTTGCGGAATATTCCCAAATGGGCGCACGTTTTGCGAAGTGGCGTGCAGTCATTGCGGTGGGTAGCAGTATTCCAAGCAGGGGTTGCATTGAGGCCAACGCGAACGCGCTGGCTCGTTACGCCGCTTTATGCCAGGAAGCTGGACTAGTCCCCGTCGTCGAACCGGAAGTGCTGATGGAGGGAGAGCATAGTCTGGCGCGATGCTTCGAGACAACAGAGGAGGTTCTTCGAACCGTTTTCGACAACCTCTACTCACAAGGCGTGATGCTCGAGGGTCTGATTCTGAAGCCCAACATGGTTCTTCCGGGATTGGCCTGCTCAAAGCAGGAAACGGTGGACGAGGTCGCCGACGTAACCGTGAAGTGTTTGTTGCGAGCCGTTCCCGCCGCTGTTCCGGGGATTGCGTTCTTGTCGGGCGGCCAATCCGGTGAACTGGCCTCGGCCCGTTTGAATGCCATGAATGTCAGATTCAAATCGCAAATCCCCTGGGCTTTGGCCTTTTCATTTGCCCGTGCCATTCAGCAACCGGCTTTGGAGATTTGGCATGGCGAGGAATCCAACGTATTGGCGGCGCAGCAAGCTCTCTATCACCGAGCAGCGTGCAATCGGGCTGCGCGCCGTGGCATCTATGACGCCGCGATGGAAACTCATGGGAGAGCCAGTGCGCCCCTTGGCGGATCATCTGCGAAACACGCCGTGAGCGCCTTATGAAACCGCACATTCGCCAGAAATTCATTGTCGGCAATTGGAAGATGCATACGACTGCCGCCGACGCCACGAGGCTAGCCAAGGCAATCTTAGATGGCATAAGCATTATGAGCGGTAAGGACTGTGTATCGGTCGCCGTCTGCCCGCCCTTCCCTTATCTCGCACTTGTCGGAGAGATTCTCAAGGGCAGTTGCGTCGCGCTGGGAGCACAGAACCTCTATCCAGAGAAGGATGGCGCGTTCACCGGCGAGGTCAGTCCGACGATGCTTCTCGATCTCGGTTGTAAGTACGTGATCCTCGGACACAGCGAGCGCAGGCGCATACTCGGTGAATCCGACGTATTCATCAACCAAAAGGTGCGGGTCGCGGTGACCGCAGGGCTCAACGTGATTTTATGCGTCGGGGAAACTCTTGATCAACGAAACGCTGAACAGACCGAAGCAGTGCTCGACCGGCAACTCACGCAGGGATTAGCCGATGTGTTGTCCGGTGACTTAAATCGAATGACCATTGCATACGAACCGCTGTGGGCAATCGGCAATCTCGGACACCACGCTACCCCCCAGCAGGCTCAGGGCTCCCACGCTCTCATTCGACGCTGCTTCTCTCGCATATACGGGGAAAAATCGGCTCAAGCAGTTGTCATACAGTACGGTGGCAGCGTCAAACCGGAAAATGCCGCCTCAATGCTGACCCCTCAGGGCGTCGACGGCGCTCTCATCGGCGGCGCAAGTCTCGATGCCGATCAGTTTCTAGCTATCGTCCGAGCCGGAATCAGTGAAGTACAAACCAAAGGTAAATCAGCATGACCGCAATTGCACCACTCCAGGCGCGGGCAGCGTGGAAGGCTCTCGACGCCCACTACACGAAGATCCGGGAGTTGCATCTCCGAAAACTTTTTGTAGACGACGCCACCCGCGGGGAGCGGATGGCGGTCGAGGCCGTAGGCATTTACTTCGACTACTCGAAGCACCGCATCACCGATGAGACGCTTGCGCTTTTGCTGCATTTGGCTGAGGAGTCCCGTCTGCGGGGCTGCATAGACGCCATGTTTCGCGGCGACAAAATCAATGTTACCGAGAAGCGGGCCGTCCTGCATGTGGCTCTGCGTGCTCCCAGGGAGCAATCCATCACCGTGGACGGCGAAAACGTGGTGCCCCAGGTGCATTCTATCCTCGACAAGATGGCCGGCTTCTCGAATCGGGTGCGCAACGAGGAGTGGAAAGGCCACACCGGTAAGCCGATCCGCAACATCATCAATATTGGCATCGGTGGGTCTGATCTCGGGCCAGTAATGGCATACGAGGCCTTGCGGCATTACAGCCAACGCAATTTGACCTTCCGCTTCGTCTCCAACGTGGACGGGACCGATTTCGCCGAAGCTACCCGCGATCTCAATCCTGACGAAACGCTGTTCATCATCTCGTCGAAAACATTTACGACGCTCGAGACGATGACGAATGCGCACACCGCTCGTGATTGGGCACTTAAAACTTTGAAAGATAACGCCGCCGTGGCCAAACATTTCGTCGCTGTCTCTACCAACGCTGGGGAAGTTGCCAAGTTCGGCATCGACACCGCCAACATGTTTGAATTCTGGGATTGGGTGGGCGGGCGCTACTCGATGGATTCGGCGATAGGTCTCTCCACCATGCTCGCCATCGGCCCCGAGAACTTCCGCGCCATGCTGGGTGGTTTCCACGAGATGGACGAGCATTTCCGGACTGCCCCATTCGAACACAACTTACCCGTGATCATGGGACTGCTGGGCCTCTGGTACAACAATTTCTTCGGCACTCAGACCGTGGCAGTTTTGCCGTATGAGCAATACCTGAAGCGTTTTCCAGCCTACCTCCAGCAATTGACAATGGAAAGCAATGGAAAGCACGTCACGCTCGATGGAACCGAGATCGCCTACCAAACCGGGCCTACCTACTGGGGAGAACCGGGCACCAATGGCCAACACTCTTTTTACCAACTGATTCATCAGGGCACCAAGCTTATCCCCTGCGACTTCATTGGATTTATTAAGCCGCTGAACCCTCTCGGCCGCCACCACGACCTCCTTCTGGCCAATGTGTTTGCCCAAGCGGAAGCGCTGGCTTTTGGGAAAACATCGCAGGAGGTTCGGGCGGAGGGTACACCCGCGTGGCTCGCGCCGCACAAAGTCTTCGAGGGAAACCGTCCGTCCAGCACGATTCTCCTGGAACGACTAACCCCTGCAGCGCTGGGAAAACTCGTCGCGCTATACGAACACAGTGTATTTACGCAAGGCGCCATCTGGAACATCGATTCATTTGATCAGTGGGGCGTCGAGTTGGGGAAGGTGCTTGCGGCGCGCATCATCCCCGAACTTGAGACCGAGGCCGAGAGCCCACTCAAACACGATAGTTCGACCAATACCCTGATCCGCCGCTACAGGAAATTCAAAACATTATGAGTATGAAAACAGAGAAGAAACCTGCGGAATAGTAAAGACAGGAGGTACAACGATTATGAAAGCCATCACCGACAACCCTAAAGTTCCCGCATCGAAGCCGGAACCGAAGCCCAAGAGTCCTGAATCGAAGTCGGGGTCCAAGCCCGACGCGACCAACCCGAAACACGATCTGAAAACCCTTCCCATGCCGGAGGTAGAGAAACAATTGGGGGCCTCGCCGGACGGTCTCAGCCAGATCGAAGCCCAGAAGCGGCTGGCGAAATACGGGCCGAACGAGATCGCGGAAAAGAAAACCAACGCATTCCTGAAGTTTCTCAGCTATTTCTGGGGCCCCATTCCGTGGATGATTGAAGCCGCGGTGATTCTGTCGGGCGTGGTCCGGCACTGGCTGGATTTCTTCATCATTCTCTTTCTACTCTTCTCTAACGCAGTGGTGGCATTTTGGGAGGAACATCAAGCGGGCAACGAAATTGCCGCGTTGAAGGCCAAACTCGCGACCAAAACCACAGTGAAACGGGATGGAAAGTGGGTCAACCCTGTAGCGCGGGAACTGGTGCCGGGCGACGTCGTCCGTCTGCGACTGGGAGACATTGTGCCGGCGGATGCGCGTTTATTGGCTGGCGATCCAGTGCAAGTAGATCAGTCAGCGCTAACCGGCGAATCCTTGCCCGCGACGCGCAAGCCTGGCGAGGCTGTGTTTTCGGGTTCGATTATCAAGCGGGGCGAAGCCGACGCGATGGTATACGCCACCGGCACAAACACCTACTTTGGCAAGACGGCGCAACTGGTGCAGGAGGCGACTACCGTCAGCCATTTCCAGCGCGCCGTGCTTAGAATTGGCGATTACCTGATCGTTCTTGCAGTGGCCCTGGTGGCCGTAATCGTTACGACGGCGCTCTTCCGTCACGATCCAATCCTCAGTACGTTAGAGTTTGCCTTGGTGCTTTTGGTGGCCGCGATCCCTGTGGCGATGCCCACGGTACTGTCCGTGACGATGGCAGTCGGCGCGCGTTTACTGGCAAAGAAACAAGCGATTGTGACAAAGCTGTCGGCGATCGAGGAACTCGCTGGTGTGGATGTGCTGTGCTCGGACAAGACCGGCACTCTGACCCAGAACAAGCTGACATTGGGCGATCCATTCTGCGTGAACAAAATCCCTGCCGATCAGGTCATTCTCTGGGCCGCACTGGCTTCGCGTGCGGAAGATAAGGACACCATCGACCTCGCAGTGATCGGCGCCGTGAAGGACGATAAAGCGCTAAAGGCTTTTCAGGTACTGCATTTCCAGCCTTTCGATCCGGTGCATAAGCGCACAGAAGCTACTGTCAAAGCCTCGGATGGAAAAGAGTTCTTTGTGGCCAAAGGCGCTCCGCAGGTGATTCTAGGGATGGCGACCAACGCCGCTGAAGTAAAGGCTGCTGTCGAGAAAGCCGTCAATGAATTTGCCGGTCGCGGCTTCCGTTCGTTGGGCGTGGCCCGGGCCGATCAGGAAAATAAGTGGCAGTTTGTTGGCCTGCTGCCAATGTTTGATCCGCCGCGCGAACAGGCCAAAGCAACCATCGCGAGCGCTGGACAGATGGGTGTGAAAGTCAAAATGGTTACCGGCGATCAATTGGCCATTGCCCAGGAAACTGCCCGCCAATTGGGAATGGGCTCGAACATTCTGGATGCAACCGTCTTGCGCGAATCGAAGAATGAAGAATCCGCGCAGTCGGTGAAGTCCATCGAGAAAGCGGACGGCTTCGCTCAGGTATTTCCTGAAGACAAATACAACATCGTGGATGTTCTCCAGAAGCACGGCCATATTGTCGGTATGACCGGCGACGGCGTGAACGACGCTCCGGCGCTGAAGAAAGCAGACTGCGGCATAGCGGTTTCCGGCGCGACGGACGCGGCTCGTGCGGCGGCGTCCATCGTGCTACTGGCGCCCGGCCTGTCGGTAATCATCGACGCGATCAAGGAAAGCCGCCGCATCTTCCAGCGGATGAATAGCTACGCGATCTATCGTATCGCCGAAACACTGCGCGTGCTGTTCTTCATGACGCTGGCGATCCTAGTATTCAACTTCTACCCCGTGACCGCGGTAATGATCGTGATGATCGCCGTGCTGAACGATGGAGCCATCCTGTCCATCGCATATGACAACGTTCATTACAAGAATCAGCCCGAGGCCTGGAACATGCGGCTGGTTCTGGGGATCTCCACGGTATTGGGCGTGATCGGGGTCGTGGCTGCGTTCGGCCTGTTTTATCTGGGCGAGCGCGTCTTTCACCTCGACCACGGGCACGTCCAGACGCTTATGTACCTGAAATTGTCAGTGGCCGGCCATCTGACGATTTTTCTGACGCGGACGCGAGGTCCGTTCTGGTCCATCCGCCCGGCGCGGATTCTGTGGATCGCAGTGCTTGGCACGCAGACGATCGCGACACTAATTGCAGTTTATGGTTTGTTTATGACACCGCTCGGCTGGCGCTGGGCAGGTTTCGTTTGGGCCTACGCCTTAGTTTGGTTCCTCGTCAATGACCGCGTGAAACTGCTCGCGTATCGGATTTTTGGTTCTGCCAAAACCGCTATGCCGCAGCCTGAAGCCACGGCCGAGGCAAAGCCTGACGCCAATACCCAACTGCCCTCTCTACAGAAGCCGGAGCCTAAACCCGCAGCCAAAGCTGAGTCTAAACCCGATGCGAACGCAATGCCCGACTTGACGCCGCAGATCACCAAGCGAGCCTATGAACTCTATGAGGAGCGAGGCCGCAAGGCCGGTCATGCAGTTCAAGACTGGGAAAAGGCAGAGCAGGAGATCAAGAAAGACGAAACTAAGGCCGAGGCGCCCGCCGAAACCAAAGCTGAACCGCAGCCAGAAGGCAAAGTCGAGCCGACGCCCAAGACCAAAGTTGAACCCACGACTGAAATTAAGGCCGTGCCAAAGCCAGAAGCTAAGGCCGGGCCGAGACCGGATGCAAAAGCTGAACCTAAGACTGAAGCAACAGCCGGGCCTAAATCGCAAGCCAAGGCCAACCCACCTGCGGATTTGAATCTGCAAATCGTCAAGCGAGTCCATGAACTCTACGAGGAGTTGGGACGTGAGGATGTGCGAGCAGTCGAGGAATGGGAGAAAGCTGAGCAGAAGGCTCAAGAAAATAAACCCCACAAGTAACGGAACGAGAACTCCGCGCAGCACATTGCCGAAGAGGAGAAAATGAGAATCAACTCAGAGGATTTCCGTGTGCGGCCAAAAGAAAAGGTGAAACTCAAAAAGTGGCCAACGCTGATAAAGTCCTTTTCTAAGTCGAAGAAGCAGTATGAAAAACTCCTGGAAAAACACGTTGAGGAGTTGAGCTCACTGCAACAGCTTCACTACGCGTCCGCCCACTTCGCGTTGCTGCTGATTTTTCAGGCATCTGACGCCGCTGGCAAGGACGGTTCTATCCGCCACGTCATGTCCGGTGTAAACCCGGAAGGCTGCGAAGTTTTCAGCTTTAAGCAGCCGAGTGCTGAAGAACTGAAACACGATTTTCTCTGGCGCACCACCTGCCGCCTGCCCGAACGTGGACGAATCGGAATATTTAACCGTTCTTACTACGAAGAGGTACTCGTCGTTCGAGTGCATCCGGAGATTCTCCGAAGCCAGGACCTTCCGGAAGCATTGCGCGACGAGAAGAGCATTTGGAAGGAGCGCTATCGTTCCATCGTGGACTTGGAGGAACATCTCCACCGTAACGGAACCCGGATTGTCAAAATATTCCTCCACCTGTCGAAAAACGAGCAACGAAAGCGCTTTCTCGCGCGTATTGATGAGCCGGACAAGAATTGGAAATTCAGTTTAGCGGATATTCATGAGAGAAAGTACTGGAAGCGTTACGTGAGAGTTTACGAGGAGTGCCTGCACGCCACAAGCACCCATCACTCACCCTGGTATGTCGTCCCCGCCGATGATAAGGAGAATGCTCGGCTGATCGTCTCCCGGATTGTCATCGACGTTTTCAATGACCTGAAGATGGCGTACCCCAAGACAACCACGAAACGTCGGCGCGAATTAAAAGCTATCGGCAGGCAATTGGCGAAGTAAACGGTCGAATGGTCAACGGTCCCAATACGGTTTTGAACCTCCGCAGACGCAAAACTAAGAATTGTCTCAATGGCGTTGCTATCGAAATTCGCTCCTAACCCGGCGTGCTTTTGCGACACACGGTTTCAAGAAAAAGGAGAATCACATGGATTTAGGAATGATCGGACTGGGACGGATGGGAACAAACATGGTGCGTCGCTTAATGCGGGCTGGGCACCAGTGCGTGGTTTATGACCTAAATGCGGAAGTCGTTCAGGCGCTCGCCAAAGAAGGTGCGGTTGGGACGACATCCCTAGAAGACTTCGCTAAGAAGCTGAAATCACCTCGCACCGTCTGGATGATGGTGCCTGCCGCAGTGGTCGATCCGACGCTAAAGACCCTTGTCTCAGTTCTCGAAAGTGACGACGTTGTAATCGACGGGGGCAATTCCTATTACCACGATGACATCCGTCGCGCTGCCCAATTGAAACCGAAGGGTATCCACTATGTGGACGCCGGGACGAGTGGCGGAGTCTGGGGTTCAGAACGAGGCTACTGCCTAATGATTGGCGGTGATGAAAGTATCGTCCGGCGCCTCGATCCCATTTTCGCGGCGTTGGCTCCGAACATCGACGAGGCGCCACGAACGCCCGGTCGGGAAAAATTAGGCGGTACCGCCGAACACGGCTACCTGCACTGCGGTCCAAGCGGCGCGGGCCATTTTGTCAAGATGGTTCACAACGGCATCGAGTACGGCATGATGGCCTCGTACGCGGAGGGTTTGAACGTCCTGCGCCACGCCAATGTCGGTAAGCAGAAGAGCACCATTGATGCTGAAACCACGCCGTTGCGCGATCCTGAGCACTACGCATACGACCTGAATCTCGCCGACATCGCCGAGGTCTGGAGACGTGGCAGTGTTATCTCATCGTGGCTTTTGGACCTGGCAGCTAACGCGCTCCTCGATAGCCCGGACCTGGCGAAATTCGCCGGTCGAGTATCCGATTCAGGGGAGGGGCGCTGGACGATCAAGGCGGCCATTGACGAGTCCGTTCCCGCCCCCGTCCTCAGTGCCGCACTCTACGAACGCTTCAGTTCGCGCGGCGAGGCTGACTTCGCCGACAAGATGTTATCGGCTCTTCGTTACGAGTTCGGCGGGCATGAGGAAAAAGCCGCCGCCAAGAAGACGGGTGCCTGATGACTACCTCCCATTCGGATGCCTTGGTGCTCTTCGGTGTGACAGGCGATCTTGCCCACAAGATGATCTTCCCGGCACTTTACGCGATGGCGAAGCATGGCATCCTCAACGTTCCGATAATCGGCGTCGCCTTTCCGAAGTGGAGCTTGGATCGCCTTCTCAATCGCGTGACGGATAGCATAAAGCGATCGGGTGGGATAAATGATAAGCGTGCCTTCCGCCAACTTCTATCGCAGTTCAGCTACGTGAATGGAGATTATAAGGACCCGACAACGTTCGCGGCGTTAAGAAAAGTGTTAGGCAAGGCCCGCCGCCCAGCTCACTATCTGGCCATTCCGCCCTCGCTTTTCGAGACAGTGATCAAAGGTCTTGGTGCCGCGAAATTGGCTGAACACGCGCGCGTGATCGTCGAAAAGCCGTTCGGGCGCGACTTGGCCTCCGCCCGGGAGCTCAATCGCGTGGCGCTCTCGGTGTTCCCGGAAGACTCGATCTTCCGCATTGACCACTTCCTCGGCAAGGAAGCGATCATGAATATTCTCTATTTCCGCTTCGCGAATTCGTTTCTCGAACCGATCTGGAATCGCAACTATGTGGCCAGCGTTCAGATAACTCTAGCCGAGAAGTTTGGTGTTAAGGGCCGTGGTGCGTTTTACGAAACCGCTGGCTGCCTGCGCGACGTGATCGAGAACCACCTCTTCCAGATCGTCGCGCTGCTTGCGATGGAGCCGCCGGCCGACAGGGATTTTGGAGCCGTGCACAATGAGAAGGCCAAGGTCTTTCAAGCCATGCGCCCTTTGAAATCCAGCGATTTGGTGCGTGGTCAATATGCTGGCTACCGAAGAGAGCCAGATGTGGCAAAACACTCTGACGTTGAAACCTTCTGCGCCTTACGTCTATTCATCGACTCGTGGCGCTGGGCGGGAGTGCCCTGGTACTTGCGCTCTGGCAAATACCTACCTGAAAACGCGACCGAAGTACTGGTCGAGTTGAAACCGACCCCACAAAAACTTTTCGCGGACTCAACACCAAAGACTGGTTCTGGCAATTATCTTCGATTCCAGCTTTCCCCAACTTCCGCCATCGCCCTCTCCGCTCGCGTCAAGCGGGCCGGGAAGGAGTTCGTTGGCGAGCAACGAGAACTCTACCTCTTCGAAGAACAGCCCGGGGAAGAATCACCCTACGAACGGCTCTTGGGCGACGCCATGGCCGGAGATGGAGCTCTTTTCACTCGTGAGGACGCGGTTGAAGCAGCATGGGCCGTGGTCGATCCTATCCTTAAAAAGCATCATCGGATTCGACCCTACAAGCGCCACAGCTGGGGGCCAAAAGAGGCCGACGCGCTCATCGCCTCAAACGGCGGCTGGCACAACCCCGCACGAGTGCTACACCGATGACCGGGAAATGGCGTAGAGCCGAGGCAAGCCCGCGCGACATTCAGTGGTACTTAGAAAGAGAGGGTTAATGAATAGGATTCTTCTTCCGCTCGATTTTTCAAACGCCTCGTCGAGGGTGATACATCAGGCGATGTTTTTGGCTAACCATTTTCGTTCCGAGATGATACTGCTGCACGTCGTGGCTCCGCTGAGCTATCCAGCAGGTGTACTGGAGGGCGGGGATGAACTCACCGGGCGGGATTTGCATGCCGAAGTCATCAAGCGAGCACAGAAAGAACTAGATCAATCCCTGCGTCCGGAGCCCGCTGGGATCGTGGTCAAACGTTTGTTGCTGAGAGGAGACCCGGCCGGCGAAATCGCACGAACAGCTCGCGACGAAAAAGTGGATCTGATTGTGATGTCCACACATGGCCATGGGTTACTGTACCGCTTTCTGCTGGGGTCGGTTGCCGCGAAAGTGTTGCACAGCAGCGATTGTCCAGTTTGGACAACTCCCCACCTGGAAGAAACGCCAACACGTGAATTCGCCATCTGGAACATTCTTTGTGCGGTTGATTTGAGCCCCCACAGCCGCAATACCGTGTCGCGGGCAGCGCAAATGGCCACTGAGTTTGGCGCGCGGCTTACCCTCGTTCATGTCACCGCCGGAGTGGAAATGTATGGCCCTGGAGGGTCTCACGTGATTCCTGAGTTGAAAGAGGAACTCGTCGGCTACGCCTCGAAGGAAATCGCCAAACTTCAGCAGGATGTGGGCACCAAAGCCGAAGTGATCATTGATAGTGGCGATGTGCATAGGCTGTTGAACCGAGCCGCGGAGCAATGCAAAGGTGACATCCTAGTCATCGGGCACATGCCTTCTGGCGGGCATTTGGGTTCCAACGGCAGCGGCTATGCGATCATCCGAGAGTCGCACATCCCTGTGCTGAGTGTCTGAGAAACCGTGAGGACTGTTCATCGAGCCCATACGCACAGCGTCATTCTGGCGATGGCCCTGAACACTCTCGACGTTTGACAACGAGATCGATGCCTGCATGGCTTCTGACGGCGGCTGACACAATCCTAGCAATAAAAGAGTGTCCAGCCGTCCATGACAACGCCCTGTCATTCTCGCCTCTGCTAGGCCGGTGTTGTAGGCTATTCCAGAAAGGTCGCCATGGCCACCGAACATCAACCTTCCTCGAAGGACGAAGAGAAGCTATTTCAGCGTGTTGAACTTAGCGCCTCTGCGGAACAACGTGCGGCTGTTTATGACTCCGTCCTCAATTCCAGCCATGTCGGCATTGAGTACGTCGCTCTCCTCATTCTAGCTGGCCTAATCGCATTATTCGGACTGCTCGAAAACAGCGCCGCAGTCATTATCGGGGCGATGCTGATTTCTCCCCTGATGAGTCCTATTCTCTCGGCTGGGCTGGCACTTCTGTTGGGCGATGGAAGGTTAGGGAAACGGTCAGCCGTGGTAATGGCATTGAGCATCGCCGGCGTGATCGGGATTACGTGGCTAGTCGCATATCTTATCCCTCTGAAACAAGCAACTCCCGAAATCCTAGCGCGTACGGCCCCTAATTTGCTGGATTTGTTCATTGCGGTCCTTTCCGGTCTCGCCGGCACTCTGGCTTTACGCGGCGGCTCCGTGACCATGACTATCCTGCCGGGCGTTGCGATCGCTGTCGCGGTCGTTCCTCCACTCTCCGTTGTCGGCTACGGTCTGAGCACACGTCAATGGTCAATCGCAGGTGGAGCCTTTCTACTCTTTGTCACCAACCTGGTGTCGATCATCATCAGCGCGGCGGGTGTATTTCGAATCATGGGATTTCATCCTCGGCGAGACGCAGAACAAGGCCGATGGAAATTAAAATACCGCGTGGGAGTCAGCGCCCTCATTTTGATTGTCCTCTCGATCCCGTTATTTCTGACCTTGCGAAAAGCTGCCATTCAAATCTCGATACGGGCCGAGGTTCAACGAGATTTGAACATGGCATTCGAGAAGAACAAGGTCTCGGTCATTGATCTTTCTTTTTCGCAGGTACAGAACGGGCTCGTGATCCGGGCAACGCTTCAAACAATACGGTATTTGGAAACGGATGCCATCCAATCTGCCGAGAGTACCCTTCGCAAACGGTACGGCCAAGGAAGTACCCTTCTAGTTGACCAAATTCTAGTGGCGCAGGGCGGAGTTGCGCCTCTGGCGGTGCCCCGCGTGCAGGATCCAATTTCCGGTGGCATTGTCAAACCCGATGAAGGAAAACCCACCTTCGACTTCAATAGTTCCAGGTTGAAAAGCCAAGAATTTATTCAGACACAGCTGAATGGAGTCTTGGCAGGCACCGACCTTCAACAAGCGGCCACACCGGAAATTGTATTCACCTCTACAGCGACCCTCACGCTGAACTTGCAGCTGATTTCCTCCGAATTCCTCAACAGCCAGACGATTTCCCTTTTGGCTTCACAGCTCGGATCGAAACTCGGCGTCCCAGTCAATTTGCACGGTCAGGCCGAACTGAAAGGGCCAGCTTTTCAACTGACACTGACGCCGGCGAAACCGAGTGTGGGACTAAGCGCAAACGACAGAGCGGAGTTGGAGAGAATAGCTAAACGAATTCAGGAAGACAATCTACGATTGTCCGTCACTTTTAGCTCTGACGAGAGGGTCGCAGACGATAAGACTCCCCCCCACTTCGTCTCCGACATTCGACGATTCCTTTCCATGAGCGGGTTGAAGAATTCGCAGTGGACAATCAAGGTTGAACCTTCGAATGGATCGGAGCCGGGAAGGGCCGAAAATGGTCTACCGTCCCCTATCTCGGCACCGGCAAAAGAAAACGACGAACGGGCGATCACCCCGAACCAGTTTCACTGCGACTTGAAGAGTTTTCAGGATTTTTAATCCTCGTGGCCAACAAAACATAGGATGCCGGCGTTGTCTTCTGTGCGATAGCATCTACATGGCACATCGAGGTTCAGCCGATTATCATGACTGCTAGTTCTGCTGTCGAATTTCTCATATGGCTGCTAATCGCAGCATCCATCATCGCCTTGATAGCGATTCGCCTCCGAATTCCGTACACGGTGGCCCTCGTTTTGGGAGGCTTGGCATTAGGCTCACTGCACTTGCCAATTCTACAAAGTATTTATCAGTCAGATCGGCCTGATTGGCTGACGCCCGACGTCATTCTGATCCTGTTTCTGCCAGTATTGCTCTTTCAGGGCAGCCTCAACATAAATCTACGGCAACTCCTCGAGAATCTTTCCCCGATTCTCATTCTTGCCACCGGTGGCGTCGTTGTCGCCACATTGGTGACGGGTTATCTAGTGTTCTGGTTCGTTGGAGTGCCGTTGATGATGGCTTTTCTTTTCGGAGCCATCATTTCTGCCACGGATCCCATCGCCGTATTGTCGATCGCGAAGGAAATGGCTGTTTCAAAGCGACTTGCTATGCTCCTGGAAGGAGAAAGTCTTTTCAATGACGGGACGGCCGTTGTTCTGTTTCAAATCCTGCTTGCGGCCGTGCTCACAGGTAATTTCAGTTTAGCGTCGGGCTCGGGCAACTTCATTGTGTCAGTGCTGGGCGGAGCCACGATTGGGCTAGCGTTAGGTTACATTGCCAGTAAGATTACGGCGAGAATTGACGATCCTCAAATCGAGATCACGTTGACAATGATCGTCGCGTACAGCTCTTACCTTGTCGCGCATCATTTTAATGTCTCAGGGGTGATTGCGACAGTTATGGCCGGTCTAATAGTTGGGAACCTTGGAACAAAGGGAATGAGCTCGCGAACCCGCGTGGCACTGTCGTCGTTCTGGGAGTATGCGGCCTTTGTCATCAATTCGATTCTCTTTTTGCTGGTCGGTCTTGAGGTGCGTGTCGCCGACCTCGTCCGAGACTGGCGCGCCGTAGCACTGACAATCGGAGCTGTGCTCATTGGGCGAGTCCTTAGCGTTTACGGCCTCAGTTCAATGATTAACCTGATTTCTCGAAAAATCGATTTCCGTTCACAGCATGTATTGGTCTGGGGCGGCTTACACGGCGCTTTGTCGCTGGCTCTTGCCTTGAGTCTTGGCACGAATCTAGTGGGCCGTGACAGGATTCTCACAATAACTTTCGGTGTTGTAGCTTTCTCGATGATTGTGCAGGGGCTGACGATTAAGTCGTTGATCCGCGCGCTCGGAATCTCTACCGTGGCAGAAGATGAGTCGGATCGAATTACCGCTCAGTAGCTGGCTCCGTTATTGGAATCGTCACACATTGGATTCAAACCGTGATCACTACAAAAAAACTAACCGTCGATGCCGAGCTGGAAAAGCTTCAGCGCGAATCCTTCAACTACTTCTTGCATGAGACCAATCCAGCCAATGGGCTGGTCATCGACAAGAACGAAGCAGACTGGCCTGCCAGCATTGCCGCCACGGGTCTCGCGTTGGCGTCTTACCCGGTGGCTGTTGAACGCGGATTTATGCAACGCGCCGCGGCAGTAGAGCGAACACTGACGACGCTGCGTTTCTTCTGGAATAGCCCACAAGGCCCCGAATCCGACGCGACCGGCTACCGGGGCTTTTACTATCACTTTCTTGACATGCAGACCGGACGGCGCGCATGGCAATGCGAGCTATCAACCGTAGACAGCGCCTTTCTGCTGGCGGGCGCCCTAACGGCAGGAATGTATTTTGCCGCCGATAGGCCAGACGAAAATGAAATCCGCAGCCTTGCAGATGCGCTCTACCAACGCGCAGATTGGCATTGGGCGCAAGATGGTGGCGCAACAGTCACGCATGGCTGGAAGCCCGAAAGTGGATTTCTCAAGTACCGTTGGGAAGGCTACGACGAGGCGTTGCTGTTGTATGTTTTGGGGTTGGGCTCGCCGACACATCCGCTACCCGAGAGTAGCTACGCTGCGTGGGATTGCACATATAAGTGGGAGCATTGTTGCGGACAAGACTACCTTTACGCCGGACCGTTGTTTACTCACCAGCTCTCACATGTCTGGGTCGATTTTCGCGGTATTCAGGACGCTTTCATGCGCAACAAAGGCATCGACTATTTTGAGAACAGCCGCCGTGCAACTTATGCACAACAACAGTATGCGATCAACAACCCACTCAAGTTCGAAGGCTATGGCCCCCATTGCTGGGGCATTACTGCAGGCGACGGCCCCGGCCCGCACACAATCAAAGTGAACGGCATTGAACGCCAATTCTTCAATTACGTGGGGCGCGGCGTGCCCTACGGACCCGACGACGGGACCATCGCACCGTGGGCGGTAGTGGCATCACTGCCATTCGCCCCCGAGATTGTGCTGCCCGCGCTCGACTACTACATTCATGAGGCAAAGTTGACAGAGCTGAACCCTTACGGTTTCAAAGCGTCTTTCAACGCGACTTACCCGGGGAAGCTCGGCAGCCTTCATGGCTGGGTGTCGTCGTGGCATTACGGGATTAACCACGGACCCATCGTTTTGATGATCGAGAATTATCGGACTGGATTGCCGTGGCAATTGATGCGAGCCTGCCCATACATTGTCAGCGGGTTGCGTCGTGCAGGCTTTGACGGATGTTGGCTATAACTCGCTCGATTTTTTACGCGTGGAATTCCAAAGATGAGCGCATGACATAAATCCGTTACAGACCTACCCCGCGCGATTTAGGCATACAGCTTCGCGTGTCTGCACGAGCGGCGTAATTGCCCGCAGTTCACGTTCCTCCTACGTCATAAGGCATCGAGGGTCCGAGGGTTTCGGCCGTTGTGTTTGGCTGGGTGCAAAGAAAAGTCCTCCTGCCTGCCACGCAGGCGGCCCGCTACGGCTCTCAATGTTTCTATTGGTTTAGGCGAAGTTTGCGCGCTGTTCTGCCTCGCGGATTTTTCTTGTGTTCCCAAGTTGCACCACAATGCAGCAGCGCTGACATCGGGCTTCTGTAACTTCCTGATTGAGAAGGATTTGGTCGGGGCGTCCGGATTTGAACCGGAGGCCTCCTGCGCCCAAGGCAGTTGCAAAAAATCTATCTTGTTGGTCCGTCTAGCTTTGTTCTACGTCGTGATACACGGTTTTGGACCTAATTTGGCAGTACTTGGACCCAAGTTGGACCCAAGTTTTTTTGAGCAAGTAGGCAGACGGTAGGTAGGCGCGGAAGTGAAGAAATCGGTTGTCTTCAGATCGGAACGGATTCATAGTTGCGTCTCTTCGCGACAGGAGCTTGGTGCAGAGCATGAGGATCACGCCTTCACTGGTTGCCGTGATAGTAGTCGTGGCTCTAGTGTTGGTTTTTGTGCTCAAGTTCTGGGGCCAAGGCGGAATCCTCCCTCCGCATGAATTTGCGTATGGCACAGCACTGCGAAACTCTGACGCAATCCCTGAGCGAATGGACCAGTTCCTTTCACTGGAGGTTTTGGACGCCAATCAAGTTCAGATCCAAACTTTCGTGGGCAACAACAGCGCAAAGAACCTCAGTCCATTGATCGGCTACATCTCGTCTCAACGCGGTCACGATTTTAGTGCGTTGGTGGCCGCCTTGAAGGCCGTGGACCAGTTGTCAGACCAAAAAGAGAAGGCGATTCGACTCGTCAAAACACTCCTGCCTTACAAGGAAGCTTTAAAGAACAAAGCGCAACAGGGCTCAATCATTGTCTTTGTTTACTATGCTCTGAAAAAGCCGTCAGAGCTTTCTCCCGAAGCAAAGGGGAAGATCAGTAGCTTGGTACGGCAACTTGACACGGCGGCGCAGGCGGATAAGTTTGATTCAGCTGAATGTCCTAGCAACTACCTCAGAGGTAACATAAACATCTATCCGGCCGCCCTGGATAATACCTCCTGGCACGATACCGTTGAATTTAACTCTCCGAAAGACGCGCCGGTGTTGGAAATCAGATTCATGGGGCTTAAGGGCATATTCAGATACCTATTGGACGAAATGACGGCGAAGACCGGTGCAGCATTCGTCCATGTGGACGGTGAGTCCCTGTAGACCCGATGTGGTCCGTTCCCTCGCGCTTTTCCTTGATTTCATCGGCATTAATCCTCAGCCGGTAATCTCGAACGGCGGCGGGCCTGTTCGACTTAAGCCCGCTTCGCTGCCTTCTTATCGGCAACGCGAATAATTACGCGCTTGCCGAGCGCGCGCGCCGCGCGAGTGATCGTGTCTAGCGACACCGATACATTCTGTGGATCAAGCAGCCGGTCCAGCTGTGACCGGCTTGTATGAAGCTGCTTTGCCATCGCTTGTTTGGTCTTCTG
>DATLST010000032.1:0-7990 GCA_035534055.1 Candidatus Acidiferrales bacterium
GACGGAATATTTTTTGTAGGCGTCAACGGTTACCAATCGCGAGGCATCCGCGTAGGGCAAAGGCCTAAGCAACAGTCCATAAACGGCACTGAAGATCGCAGTGTTGGCACCGATGCCGAGCGCCAGCGTCAGAATCGCGACTGCCGTGAAGCCCGGAGACCTTCGCAGCATACGGAGAGCGTAGCGGATGTCCTGCCAGAGTGTGCCCATGTCTACCTCCCTTTCCCAGTGAAAGGGGAAACAACAACTACATGTTTCTTACGATCTCGATCGCTTCTTGCATCTGGGTATCTTCACCCGCGGCAAGCTTGTCGGCTGACAATTCGACAGGAATGCCTGGGGATACTCCTCTGCCCTCGATCATTCTTCCTTCCCAGGTGAGATACGCGGCCACAGGTAAGCCCAGAATATAACCGGAACCGGCCTGAAACGTTCGTCCGCTCAATAGCCGCCCTGGTGTTTTTGTGCCGACAATTGTCGCCAATTGGTTTTCCTCCGCAAACGCGGCAACCATTTCGCCCGCACTGGATGTGTGCTCGTTTACGAGAATCACGACGCGGCCGTGGAATCGTTGCGGACCGAGGCCCTCTGTTACGACGAGAATCGACTTGTCGATAAAGCCGTATCGCAGTGCCAGCCATAAAAGAGTCGGCTTATGCGAAGGTATCTGGCCAAATCTCGGCAACTTCTCGCGTGCATATCCCTTCTCTTTACGCGCACGCGTTAGGCTGTATCCAACCTCCTTCTTTCCAGGGGTTAGATAACTCATGAGCCGCAATGCACCAATTCCTCCTCCAGTGTTCCCGCGAAGATCCACAATCAGCCGCGTCGAATCCTTCAAGTGTGCGATGGCGGTGTCGAGCATGTGAGCGAGATCGATCCCTACGGCTCCCGGAAACATGGTCACCTTGAGCCAACCGATGCCGTCGGGTAGTTGTGAGCAGAGGACTGCTTTGGGAACGATCACAGGACGACTCTTCGACCGCGATAACGGCACCTTCAGGGTCCCGATGACGCGCTTGCCGTCTGGCTTTTGTACGAGATACTGGGAATCGTCTCCGAGTGGAAAAATCGGCGGCTCGGGCGGCTTCAATTCTCGATTTCGGACCTGAAGCAGTATGTCACCTGGACGCAAGCCGGCGAAATGCGCGGGGCCGCCTTCGTGAACGTCCTGGAACATCCAGCGTTGCTCACCATCGAAGTTGCAACGCATGAATGTGGCGGCAATGGCATGGCGTCCCGGAATGTTCCGACTTTTGGAATGACGAAATCCGGTGTGGCTGGTCTTTAGTTCGTTCAGTAGCTCTTGTATCTGTTTTTCAAACTCTTCATCAGTGCCAGTCCGCAGGATTTTGTCCTTCCTACTTTCGGACAATTGCTGCCAGTTGGCCCCGTTCATCCCAGGATCGAAATGTCTTCGCTCGACGAGTTCGCACACCCGCGTATAGATTTTTTCTCGGGTCTTGGCGTCGAGGGTCATGGTTAGTTCAGAGGAATCGGCGATCCGCCGTCTCCTATCAGCACGAACGCACCCCAATAATAAGGCGAAACCTGACCCCCGTATTTCGTCAACAAATCCATTTTCGCCTCACGGAGAGCCGTCGCTTTATCGTCGCCTTGCGCCAAGTGAGTATAGAAGCGTTTCATCAAGTCTGATGTGAATGTGTCGTCTGCGCTCCACAAGCTGGCAACGACCGCCTTCGCGCCACTTACCAAAAACGCTTCGGCAAGATTCGTGATTCCTTCTTCGCCTTCGACTTTGCCCAGACCGGTATCACAGGCAGAGAGCGTAACCAGGTCGGCATTGAAGTGAAGGCGCATGATTTCGGGAATTTGCAAAAGGCCATTATCCTGAGGCGTGCGGTCCATGCCCAGCACCAACCCTGATCGTTCGGGGAAACGACTGTCGGCGAATCCGTGCACCGCAAGATGAACGATGCGGAAATCTGCGAGAGGCTCGGATTCAAATGTGGCCTCAGTCGCGTGTGAGCCGAGGAGAATCACGCCATCATTGCCGAGAATCTTGTTGGCGTCGAGAACTTCCGCGCGAGTCTGCGGGAGATCGTGCAGCGGAGTCCCTAGTGCATCGGAAAAGCCGCGCAAAACTGTCTTCTCAATCCCTTCGGGTTTCGGTAGTTCGGGCAATACGTCGCCCTGGTCCTGATATGGGACATCCCCCACGCCGAGAAAGGAATGCTGCGGCTTCTGGTCGCCGCTTCTGGTTCTCAAAACATCCAGAACAGTCATTGCGGGAACATAACTGATTGTTCGCGACTCCGCCAAGAAGGAACCATTGGGGTCACGGAGTGTATCAAAGGGCAGGAAATACAGAATGCCGTCAGGAACAACAATCAAGGTGTCGTGTGTAGCTGCTTGGGTCAGGGGCTGCAAGAGAATCGAGTAGAGTTCCTCAGCAACCCGAACATTATCCTGTTTCTCCCGAATGCTGCTGAGATACGTTTGTGTTAGGTTGCGAATCGCCTGTTTTCCCGCTGGCAAGACTGTCAGGCCAGCATGTTCCTTTGAAATCCAAACACAGAATCCGTGAGGCTCGTCCAGAACATACTCGAGCGCAAGCTCGTTCGGATGTAGGACAGCCTGAATCGATTTCAGGGAGGCAGGCTTTTCAAGCCAGTCATGCCGCGACGCATCCTGGTCGTTCCGTGTCCAATCCAAGCGACGTTCGTATTCGATGAGCTGATTGTTCAAATCCTGGCGCTCCGTGGTGCTGTTCGAGCGCATGAGGCGTAGTTGAAGGTCCGAGATGGTTGCCGCCAGCGGTTGCACCGCAGACGATTGGTCATTGCTAAACGACACCCTGTCTTCCAGCAGAGCTGCTGCGGTCCTCCCTCGCACGCGTTCCAAAATATCCAGTGCTCGTCCTACGTTTCCACTGCGTGCGATGAGTTCGAAATGGTGCAAATACGTGTTGCCCATCGCACCCGCCAGAGAACTGCTCCAATAGGTTTCGTCGGCGTTGACCAGCATCCCGTCAATCACCAGTTCCGCTTGTTCATACAATGCATTGGCCTCGGCGACATGCCCTTCGCGCGCTTTTAGATCAGCTAGCACAGTGAGGTCGCGCGGCAGGAAATAGCGATCCCCGACGCGCCGACTGGCTTCCAACCCCAAGGAAGCATATCGCTCGGCGGATTTCAGGTCTCCGTCTGCGGAGTAAATATTGGTGAGATCAGAGAAGGCTTGATCCGCCATGCGATAGAACGCATGCGTCCATCCGAGTTGGCCTGCTTCGTCCAGATATGCTGTCGCCTCGTCTCGGTTTGCGGTCTGGAGATCCAATTCTCCAAGTTGGATGAATATCTGCGACTGATGGCCGAATTTGTCGTTCTTTTTCGCAATCGCCAATGCTTGATTAAGGGTATCCCTTGCTTCTCGGAGTTTGTTCTGCCCGACTAAGGCCTGCGCCTTACCTTCGAACGCCATATACGGGAATCCGGCATCAGGCGTGTTCGTGGCAACCTTAATTGCCCGGTCGAAGAACGCAAGAGCCTCTGCATATCGTTGAACTGTATTGAAGCCATTTCCGAGCATTTCGAGAGATCGAACCTGACCGCCCGTGTCCCCACTCGCCATCGCGGAAAGAAGCGCGTCACCAACCAACTTTGCAGCGTGCCCACTTTCGCCTTGCAGGAATGCAATGATGCCGAGTTCGGCGTTTGCGCGTGCCTCCCATTGGGCTTCTCCTAGACTCTTTGCAATCTTCCGTGCTTCGATCCAATCCCATTTCGCTGTCGTCGGACTGATTTCTATGTCGGTGTAGCCCTTCTGGGCGAGGCACCAGAGTCTCAATTCGGGATCGCTTTTCACAACGGGGTCATCGAGCTCCTTACCGATCATCTCCGAGACATCTACATACGACATCGTTTCGGATTGTGCCCGAATGCGTCCGACGCGCGCATAAATCTGGTTTCTCCGGTCTCCGTTCTTCGTAAATAACTCCTCCGCGCTAGCGTACAGAGGTTCGGCCTTGGGCCAGTTGAATACCCAAGACAGGCGGTTTGCTTCCGCGAGCAAAAGTTGAGGGCTGCTCAAGGCCTTCTGATCCTGCGTGCGCGGCTCGGTGGGCATTCCGGTACGAGCTGATCTTCGGAGGTACAACGACAAATATTTTCTGGATGGCAAAACGACGAGCACAAGAAGAGAGACCGCGAAAAGCAAGAGCGTCACACGCCCTTTCGAGAGATGTATCCGCAATGCCGTGCCCTGAAGTCACCCGCTGGCAGCCTGTTTCATCTGAGGATGCAAGAGAGGGAAGCGGGTTAATTCGAGTAGTACGTTATTCGTTTAACAGTAGAACGTCAATAGATCCTACACATGGTGAAAGCGAATTGAGGTTGGGTGAAATCATTTGTCAGGGCGAGCATCACTTTCCGCGATAGACGGACGCTGACCTGTTGTTTTCCAAAATAAAATATAGTACCTTCCTGTTGGAAACCTAGATGGCCGTCTTAAGAGAGAACACATGAAACAAAAAATGGACGTCCTGCAAGGTACGTTGGCGTTGATGATCCTCAAGACTCTCGATGTCCTGGGGCCTCTGCACGGTTATGGGATCGCGCGGCGCATTGAGCAGATCAGCCGAGACGTGCTCTCCGTTAATCAAGGCACTTTGTATCCCGTGCTGTTGAAGCTGGAGCAAGAAGGCGCGATCACCTCCGAGTGGGGCGCCTCAGAGAATAATCGCAGGGCACGCTTCTATCGGCTGACACGGGACGGGCGTAAGCAGTTGCAGGCGGAGACACGGGATTGGGAGCAAACGGCAGCGATCATCGGCCGATTCTTCGAGGTGAAGGCGGAGGATTTGTCATGAGATCTCTGAGGCGGTTCTTCACGCGTCTTGCGAACTTCGTGACGAGGCGGCGAGATGATGAACGATTGAAGGAAGAGATTGAGGAGCATATCGCTCTGCAGACAGCCGAGAATCTTCGCGCCGGTTTATCGCCCGCTGAGGCGCGACGCCAGGCGATGCTGAAGTTTGGCGCAGTGGAGGCGATCAAGGAAGACTATCGGGCTGAGCGAGGAATGCTGTTCATCGAAACCTTGTTACAAGACATCCGCTTCGGTCTGCGCATGCTCCGTAAATCCCCCGGCTTCACCGCGGTTGCAGTCCTTACTCTCGCCCTCGGCATCGGTGCCAACACCGCGATATTCAGTTTGGTTGACGGCATTCTTCTCCGGCCGCTTCCTTATCCTCACTCTGACCGTATTGTCTACTTCGGGTGGATGGATAAACAGCGGCTCATCCCGGATCTCAATGTTCCCGAACTTGAATTCTGCCGCGACCGCGCCGCCAGCTTTGCTGCGATCGCCGGTTTCCAGGGCTATGGCGACCAGGAATTAAATCAAGACGCCTCGAAGAGCTGGGTCACAACTGCATTTGTGACCGACGGATTTTTCGAAACGCTTGGCGTGAATCTGCAACTGGGCCGTCCGTTTGGCCGTGAATTCACTCGCGCCGGCGGGGCGTTCGCCGCTGTGCTCAGCGACTCGCTCTGGCGCAGCGTGTTCGGCGCCGACCCAAACATCGTCGGCCGGCAAATTGTCCTGAATAACCAAAGCTATACTGTCACCGGAGTCCTGCCACCTGATTTCAAATATACACAGCCCGCTGATCTATTCGTATCCGCGCACCTCGGGCACAGCTTGGGCGATGAAGGCCTAAACACGGACGTAATCGGTCGCCTCAAGCCGGGAGTTTCGCTCGCGCAGGGCCGAGCCGAAGCGCGCCTGCTGGGTACGGAATTTTTTGCGCAAGCCTCCCCTGAACAGCACCAGGGGGCAGGCTTTCTTCACCTCGACCTCCTTCAGGAATATCTCGCCAGCGATTACCGCACAACTCTGCTGATGCTCTTCAGCGCCGTAGGCCTGCTGCTCCTGATTGCATGCGCGAACGTCGCCAGCCTGCTCCTCGCCCGCGCCGTCTCGCGGCAAAAGGAAATCTCCATTCGCCTGGCTCTCGGCGCAGGTCGTCGCCGCCTGCTCCAGCAGTTTCTCGCCGAAGGCTTGCTGCTGGGAATTTTCGGCGCCGCTTCGGGACTCGCCGCCGCCGTCGCTTCGCTGCGCGTATTCGTTTCTGCGATTCCCTGGGACCTTCCCTCCATTGACCGCATCGGTCTGGACAGCCGCGTCTTGCTCTTCACCTCTCTCGTGGCCATCGCAGCCAGCATTGTTTTCGGCCTGGCCTCATTTTTGCAGACGCGCAAGCTTGACCTGAACAGCACTCTTAAAGATGGCCGCGCCGTAGCCGGTGCGAGCCGCGGCCGCGTAAGCGTTTTGAATTCGCTGGTTGTCGGCGAAGTGGCCATTTCGCTCGTGCTTGCCTTCGGGGCGGGCCTGCTCATCGAGAGCCTTTATCAACTCCATCAGGTAAAGCTCGGCTTCAACCCTGCGCATCTGGTCGTGATGCATACGCCGTTTACACCGCCTCTGGCATCTTCCACGGCAAACGTTTGGGACTTCGAGCGACAGGCGCTCGCGCGCATACGGGCGATTCCCGGCGTGCAGTCTGCCGCAATTGTTTCCGTCGCTCCCTTGCATGGCCAGGGCAACCTTCCGGTGCAGCGCGAAAACCATCCGGAAGACAGCATCGGCGGAACAGAATACCGTTCCATCAGCTCCAATTATTTCTCCACAATGGGAGTACCAGTTCTACGCGGCCGCGTTTTCGACCAGAGCGACTTCGCTTCCTCCGCGCCGGCTGCGGTGATTAACGAAACGCTCGCCCGCGATTGGTGGGCTGGCGAGAATCCGATTGGCAATCGCATCGTTCTCGGCGAATATCAAGGCCGCCAATATCTTCAAATCCCACAGCCTGCGTTGCAAGTCATTGGAGTGGTCGCTGACGTCAAAGGAATGTTGCTGACTGCGCCTACCCCGGCCATGGTTTACGTGCCGGCCTCTCAGGGCTTCTCACTCAACGGCTCAACCGATTGGGTCATACGTGCCAGCGCTCCGGCGGGAATCGCAACCGCTTTGCGAAAGGCTATCACCGACGTTGCTCCGGATCAGCGCGTCACTGATCTCCAACCGATGACCGCCCTGATTGGCGCATCCGTGTCCCAGCCAAATTTCGAAGCTTTGCTGATGGGAACGTTCGGAGGACTCGCGCTGTTGCTGATGCTCGTCGGCGTTTACGGCGTGCTCAGCTTCCAGGTGGCCCAGCGCACTCACGAAATCGGTGTGCGCATCGCTCTCGGTGCCACTCGCCGCGAAATCTGGCGACTCGTTGTCGGCAGAGCCAGTAAAGTCGCTGTAGTCGGCGTTCTGATCGGCCTGTTCTGCGCGTTTGGATTGACTCACCTGATGGCATCCTTGCTCTACGAAGTACGGCCAACGGACCCCCTGATATTCGCTTCCGTTGCGGTGGCGGTTCTCTTCGTCGCGCTCCTCGCCTGTTACCTTCCCGCGCGCCGCGCTATGAAGGTCGATCCGATGGTCGCGCTGCGGTACGAATGAGCGTTGCGAAGAAACCGACGAGGCGGTTGCGCTCTGATGTTCTGGCAAAAAAAAGGCCCTCCGATGAAAGTCGGAGGGCCAATGCACTTCAGGCCTAGAACGGAGCGTCAGCGGACGTTTGAGCAACTCCGTCCGAAGCATTAGAACCGGAAACGACTGTTTCCGGCTCAGGCTCACCGCGATCGAGCTTGCGCACGACATCGGCGCGAATGCACCAAAAGGTCTGCCTGCTGGTCTTGGCTTTCTTGCCTTTGCCGACTTCGCGTTCGTACGCCGTGCTGATGAGGCTGCCCTCAACGAGCACGTGCGCGCCTTTCTTGATCGCCGTCGCGACGTATTCCGCCAATCGCGGACGGAAGATGCAAACGCGGTGCCACTCGGTTTTCGAGGACCACTCGTCCTGCGCGTTCTTCCACGACCGCTGCGTGGCGACCGAAAGAACGGTGAACTTCGAGCCGTTGTTGTTCCGCGCTTGGCGCTGCTCCGGGTCTGCTCCAACAAATCCGATTATCGT
>DATLST010000033.1:0-8425 GCA_035534055.1 Candidatus Acidiferrales bacterium
TCCCCGTGATGACTTTTTACACATGGAACGGCAACTCGCTTGAGGGAAAAGGCGTGGAACCGGATTACAAAATTGAGCTTTCGCGCGACATGCTGAAAAACGGAAAAGACGCTCAGTTACAGAAGGCCATCGAGGTAGCTCATCAATTCTAATCGAACAGACGCTTACTCCTCCTACGAAAATACCCCTCAGGCGGTTTGTTCCACTGGTTCCAATGTGACTTTGTGGCCCAAACGCTCCAGACGCCGCACGAGAGAACGACGGATGCGGTTCACATCAATGCGATCAAAGTGATCGGCGCCCAGCTCCCGATAGTTCTCCCCGCGTTTGAGCATGTGATAGGCGATCACCAACAAGGCATGAGCTACGGCCATCACTGCGCGTTTCGCTCCCCGCCGCGCCGCAATGCGCCGATACAGCGCCGAGAGATAGTTGTTCTTGGTCATGGAGATGGCCCAAGCGGCCTGCGCCAGACAACGCCGCAGCGACACATTGCCTTTCCTCATCTTGCCGCTCAAACGCTTCCCCGCGCTCTCAGAACTCCCCGGACACAGACAGGCCCCGGAAGCCAGGTGCGCCGCGGACGGAAACTGATTCATGTTCAACCCGATTTCCGCCAGCAACCCCCAAGCGGTCACTCGATCGACTCCCGGAATGGTGCGCAACCGAGCGACCTCCTCCTCAAAAGGGCACATGCGCCTGGCGATCTCTTGCTCGATCTCCCGCAGCTTCCCCTCGGTGAACAGCAGATGATCGTAGAGCTGCCGCAGCAGGAAGCGATGGTGCTCGCTCATGCGACCTTCCAAAGCCAGCCGCAACTCGGGAATCTTATTCCGCAGTTTCCCTTGGGACATCTCCGCCAGCCGCATTGAGTCTTGCTCTCCCGCGAGCATCGCTTCCAGCATCGCTCTACCCGACGCGCCCAGAGCGTCCGTCGCTACCGAGGCCAGCTTGATGTTGGCATCCTCCAGAACCTTCTGAACGCGATTGGCGATGCGGTTGATCTCCTGCGTCAAACTCACCCGATACCGGGTGAGATCTCGCAGTTCGCGCGTCGGTCGGGGCGGCACAAAACTTGCGCGCAGCAGTCCGTGCTGCAGTAAGTCCCCAATCCACTCGCTGTCCTTCTGGTCGGTCTTGCGGCCCGGCACGGCTTTGATATGTTGGGCATTCACCAACAAAACCTCAAACTGCCCCTCCAGAATGTTCCACACCGGCTTCCAGTACACTCCGGTGGACTCCATGGCTACATGCGTTACCCCGCACTCCCGCAGCCAATCGGCCAACCGCAGCAAATCCTGTGTGAACGTTCCGAAGCGCCTCTTCTCTTTGCGGCTCTTTCCCTTCTCCTCCGCCCATAACACACAGGCGGTGATGCTCTTCTTGTGCACGTCCAAACCACAACAGCACGGGTAGAGAACTTCCATCGCACCGCTCCTCTCTGCCGCGCGGCGTTGGACGCTTCGAAAAGCGAAAATCTCCTACGCGTGCTCTCCGCAACCTCCGGAGGCCACTATTCGTTGTGCTTCCCAGCGTCCCAGCCATACTCATACGCGGGCTTCAGCAGCGCCAGAGTGAGACGGCCTCTGTCACCCACGCGGCAGCACAAACGCTACGCCAACTCGACCACATTTTCATCCTTCGTTGTGGCTCTGAAAGAGCCATGAGTTACTCATACCGCAAAGCGACCATCGGATCGACGCGCATTGCCCGCCGCGCGGGAATCCAGCACGCCGCCATCGCCACAAGGGTCAGCAAGATCGCCACGGCAGCGAATGTCCACGGGTCGGTGGGCGAAATACCCCAAATCTGGCTTGCAATGAACCGCGTCAGCCCGAGGCTCACAACGACGCCCACAACAATTCCCGCTACAATCAACCTCAGCCCCCTCGCCAGCACCATTTTCAATATGCTTGCCTGCTGCGCGCCGAGCGCAATGCGTATTCCAATTTCATGCGTTTGCAACGACACGGTGTACGCCATCACACTGAACACTCCGGCGATGACGAGCAAGATTGCGATGCCTGCCAGCGGCGCGAACATCGTGACGCCAAACTCTGGCGTGGCATAAGTCAGCTCGTGCAGGAAATCAGTGAGTGGTTTCGAGAACACGAAAATCTCGTCGCGATTCACCGCCCAAACCTGCTTCTGAACCGTGCGCACCAGACAAGCCGGAGCGACCCGTGTCTTCAAAAGTAAAATGGGTTCTGCACAAGAATTCGTAGAGACCCGCATTTTAGGCTGCTTTCTGAAGAACGATGAATTCGGTCTTGGTGACCGCCATGCGCTGAGCCTTGAGCTCAAGAGTCTGTTGTTGATTCTGCGTTGCTTAGGTCCTTTTTCAGGCCCTTCAAACCCGCCTTCTTGTACACAAAATGTACACAACAATTTGCAAAGTCCTGAGGACCAGCTGGATTTTCCCGAGTGTGCGATCCGCCCGCAATCGGCGGGAAGCGCCAAATGGAGCGTCTCCCCACAAGGAAAGCCTTGTTGCCAACAGTAATCTGGAGGTATGCCACTTTCCGATACCGGGCGGGTCGCCTCTCACGAAATGCCGCTGACAGAAGCCGAGAAATGGCTCGATCACCTGACATCATGCAGTCCCTGCTATCGTGATTTTTCTCAGCTTCAAAACGCGCAGGAGCTTCGTCGAAAGCGGACTTGGCTTGCAATCGCGGCCAGCATCTTGGTGTGCGCGGCCGTTGGCGGATGGGCGTTGGTTCGGTGGCACAACAAGAACGAGTTCACTCAAACGGCTGTGCTCGACTTGAGAAATTGGTCAGTGACGCGCGGCATCGAGCCAAATTCGGGAGTTCAGCCACTCGAAGTGAGTCGCAAGGCATCTCGTTTAAGCATCTTGCTCCCGCTCGGAAGCAGCGAGGGCCAATATGACATTCGCATTGCGAAGCCGTCCGGAGAATCGCTCGTGACTGTGAGTGGTATGGGCAGGCTCAAAAACGGTGTGATTTCCCTTCAAGCTGTCGTGAGGCTATCTTCGGTGAGCCCAGGCACATATATCCTGCAAATTCGGATGGCGGGTTTGGAGTGGAGTTCGTATCCGCTAGACGTCCATTAGGCCCCAGATCATTCGTACCTTAAGGCAATCATCGGATCGACACGCATCGCGCGCCGCGCCGGAATGTAACACGCCAGCAGCGCCACACCGACCAGCACGATCGACACTACCGCAAACGTCAGCGGATCGTTCGCGCTCACGCCGTAGAGCGAAGGTGCCATCAGTCGCGTCAGCCCCAGCGCGGCCAGCACGCCAATACCAACGCCCGCCAGCGCCAGCTTTGTTCCTTGCCCCAGCACCAACCGCATCACGTCGCGCTGTTGCGCGCCCAACGCGATGCGAATGCCGATTTCGTGTGTTTGCTGCGTGACCGTATACGCCAGCACGCCGTAAATGCCGATCGCCGCCAAAAACAGCGCGAGAAATGCGAAAAGACCGAGCAGGAACGTGTTGAATTTAGGTCCTGCAACTGACGCACTTATGTCCTGCTCCATCGTCCGCACCTTCGCGATGGGAATGCCGGCGTCGACGGAGTGAATTACTCCCGTTACGGCCGAAGTCATGGAGGCAGGGTCATTTGCCGTGCGCACGGCCACGTTCATCGAACGCGCTTCATTGATCACTTGATCCTCAACCAGTTTGTCGCTCAATTGCAGATACGGAAGATAAACGTGCGGTTTTGCCGCTTCGTTCATCGGGCCATCTTTCACGTCGCCGACGATGCCGACGACGGTCATCCACGGGGGATTCCCTCCCACGCCGCCGCCTCTGATGCGTTTTCCGAGCGCATCTTCTCCCGGCCACAAAAGTTTCGCCGCTTCCAGGCTCACTAGCACCACAGGCTGGCTGCCTGCGCGATCCTCCGGCGTGAATCCCCGCCCACGCAGCAGCGGAATGCCCATGGTTTGCAAATAATTTCCGAGCGCCCACGTGACGCGTATCGCGGGCGTGCTGCCTTGCTGGCCTTCCACTTGGAGGATATCTGTTTCCGTGTGGCTCATCGGCAAATCGTTCGAGATCCCCGCCGATTTCACTCCCGGAAAATTTTCCACGCGCTCGAGCACTTGGTGATAAAACCCGCGAATTTCGGCCGCCTTCGAATAGCCCGGATACGGCAGCGGGACATTCATGGTCAGCACGTGGTCAGGCCTGAACCCAGGATTCGTCTCTAGCAACTTCGCGAAGCTGCGGATCAAAAGCCCCGCACCAACCAGCAGCACCAGCGATGGGCCTTGCGGCGCATCGAGCAAGCCACGGGTGTACGTCGTGAGACAGCAGGCGCTTACCTGAAAGCAGCCGGGATTGCGGTGCGACCACCGGGTGCGTGGGGGCGGCGAGCGCCGGCAAAACCGGCCAACGAGGTGACCACCGACCCCTCTGAGGCAAAACCAGCTAACGAGGTGACCACCGGCCCGGCTGATTCAAAACCGGCCAACGAGGTGACCACCGACTTTGGCCAGCCGATTTCACCTCCAACGGGCAACCCGCAGCGAGCTACCAGCGCTTGCGAGCCCTACCGCGAACTCATTCAGCAGGGGCTGAGCCGCGACCGGAATGCCATGGCCATCTGGCAGGATTTGGTTTCCGATCAGGGATTTCCCCATGGCTACCAAAGCGTGAAGCGTTTTATTCACAAGCTTCGCGGATCGGATTCACCACAAGCCGTGGGGATCATTCAGACCGCCGCGGGAGAAGATTATGGTGAGTTCCGCGTTATGGTGAGAAATGCCTCATTAGGTGTCGCGCGGGCAGTCATGCGTTCGTGATCCTGCTATTCTCGCTTTCCATAACGCGCGACGCTGAAGATATCGTAGGTCTCCAATTTCGCTTCGTGAAAGGAGATTACGATGTTTTCCCAATGGTTCTCTGGTGTCGATTGCGAACGCTACCGAACGTCCCCACACAAGCACCGCATTGATCAAGTCGGAAGTAGTCTCGTGCAACTACGCTATGCCACCGATGTAATTCGCCAGCACCTCCACGAATGGCTGCGCTTCTCTCTGCATCTGGAGAAGAACGGAGGCGCGGCAGTGCCAGCCTTGGGCGACGATGTGGTGCAGCAGTACCTGGTCCAACGCCCGAAACACTTAAGTGCCAGTCGATGCCGTGGAGTGCAAGCCTCTATCAGGATTTTCGTTGAGGCAGATGAACACGGCAGTTTCGGCGCCGTATTGTCTCTCCGCCTTCTACTCCGGCTTGGTTCGGTCCGATTCTGACGCCGTACCTGCAGTTTGTAAGAGTGCATCGCGGCCTGGCGCAGACAACGGCAAAGAAGTACATCCAAATGCTATCCGCGTTCACCGAGTACCTCGAGGGTATTGGCATCAAGGAACTCGGTGAGATTACACCTCTGCACGTCCGTGAATTCTATGAGAACGCCGAAAATGGCGTTCCGCGACGCGGGTATGGCTCTACCCTGCGAGTTTTCTTTCGTTGGGCTTCCGCGCAAGGTTGGCTTTCCAGTTCACTCGCTGATGCGGTTCCCCGACCCCGACGGTACCAATATGTCGACCTGCCAGACGTTCTCAGCCAGGCAGATGTAGATCGCATCCTGGCGTCGGTGGACAGATCGACGCCGTTGGGCCGCCGCGATTATGCGATCCTCTTGATTGCCGCGCGCTATGGGTTGCGCCCCTGTGATATTCGACAACTAACTCTCGACGAGATTGATTGGCGCGGGGCACGGATTGATATCCAGCAAGTAAAGACCGGGAGAGTTCTTGCACTCCCGCTCTTGCCCGACATAGCAGACGCACTTAGCGCATACGTGCTCGACGGGCGCCCAGCTTCAACGAACCGCACCATCTTTCTTCGTCATTGTGCACCATTCGAACCGTTCGCTGCCCAGAACAACCTTGCGGCGATCATGCTGGCAGCGCTTCGACGCGTAGGCCTTGCCGGCCGAACGGGACGTCGGGGCCTTTACCTATTTCGCCATACACTGGCAACACGGCTGCTTTCTTCCGGACGTTCCCTAAAAGCAATCGCCGATGTATTGGGCCACGCGTCCACGCAGACTACGTATGGGTACACCCGAGTCGACTTGGTCGGCTTGCGCGGGGTGGCCATCTCCGAACAGGAGGTGGGCCGATGAACACCGTACCGGCAAGTTCTAACTTCGGATTCGTATCGCCATTAGCACCACAGCTTGCGCGGTTCCTCGCGCTGAAACATGCCATGGGCTACCGCTACACAAACGAAGGCTGCGCATTGCGCCGCTTGGATTACTTTCTCAACTCTCGGATGTCTGCAGATGATTCCGTGATCACCTCAGCGATTGTGCACGAATACGTTGCTCGAAGGGGCACCGAATCAGAGACCACACGCGCGCATCGCTTAACGCTCATCCGCGAGGTGTGCCGGTTTTTGCGGCTCGAAGATCCCCGCGTAGTTGTACCGGATCGCCGGTACTTACCGATTGTGCGGCGCAAATTCGTGCCTCGTGTGCTTAGCCGCGACGAGGGTCGGCGTTTCTTGCAAGCCTGTGCTGAACTGTCATCGCGACGAACATCTCCAATCCGCACCGTTGTCCTTGGCACCGCATTACGTGTTCTGTATCTAGTCGGACTGCGAGCCGGGGAGCTATTGAGACTCACACACGCCGACGTCGATTTCGATGCTGGTATCCTGCATATTCGTCATACCAAATTCGACAAATCGCGAATCGTGCCACTTGCCCCGGACTTGGTCACACGGCTCGTTTACTGCCGCACGGTCGCCCTCGAGCACTTCGGATCCTGCCTTCCCCAGATGCCGGTTTTCCCTAATCCGCGCGGACGGCGGTATTCGCTGAGCGCGCTTCACGACGCATTCCTCCACGTATTGAGAACTGCCGGCATCGAGCGTACAAGCAACAGCCGCATTCGGCTCCATGACCTTCGCCACTCATTCGCGTGCCTCCGGCTTTTGCTGTGGTGCGAACAGAACGTGGACTTCGGGGCAAAGCTACCTCTTCTGGCCACGTATCTTGGCCATATTGACTTGTCCAGTTCCCAACGCTATCTGCAATTGACCCCGGATCTCATGGGTGAGATAACCCGGCGGCACCAAGCCCGCTTCGGCTACCTAATCCAGGAAGGGAGCCGCTGATGAACGCCCCAACTCTCGCCACTCTACTATCTACTTTCTTCCTGCGTTATCTCGTTATCGAGCGGGGTGTCAGTCCGCATACGACTGCGTCATACAGGGATTCAATGAAACTATTGCTTCAGTTCGCCGCTACGCAGTGCGGACGTTCGGTTGATCGACTCGCCATCGGGGATCTCACTGGTCCATTGGTGCTGGGTTTCCTGGCTGATCTGGAGACCACTCGGGGCAACAGTGCCCGGACGCGAAATGCACGGCTGGCGGCGGTTCAAACGTTCTTTCGCTATGTCGCCGGGCGAGAGCCAGCGCTGGCCACTCTGTGCAGCCCAGTTTTGGCCATTCCGTCCAAGAAGGCGCTCCGCCCCGTCCTGGGCTACCTAAGCGAGCAAGAACTTGGTCTTCTGCTGGCACAAATCGATCGTTCGGCCAAGCGCGGAGAACGTGATTACGTACTGCTCAGCGTGCTCTACGACACTGGCGCTCGGATTCAAGAACTGCTTGACCTGACGCCTCGCGACTTCCACCTGGACACACCGCCATTCGTCCGAGTCCGTGGCAAAGGGCGTCGGGAGCGCTTATGTCCGTTACTGCCGCAATCGGCCCGGCTCCTCCGCGCGTTCCTCTCTGCCCAGGGGCGTCACCTCGATGATCCACAGCCGTTGCTTCAAAACGGTAGAGGAACCCGATTGACCAGACATGGTGCCCGATACATTCTGCTCAAATATTTGCGCCGGGCCGCAAGTTCTATGCCCACCTTGGCACGCCCGGGAATAAGTCCGCACACTATGCGACACACCAAGGGAATGCATTTGCTTCAGTCTGGCGTGCCCCTCGTAATGGTCAAGGATTTCCTTGGGCATGTGGATTTGAAGTCCACCGACGTGTACGTTCAGGCCGATCTCGAAATGAAACGCAAGGCCCTCGAACTCGCCAACGGCCCCCGAGTCACTCAGGCACCGCCGACCCGGCTATCGTCGAGGCTCATCGACTGGCTCCAGTCTCTGTAGGCGCATTATGGAACCAGAGGACTAGCAAGCGGCGGAGATTCGCCGTCAAAAGACTGGCTCTCCGCCGTTTCTCACCATAACGCGGAACTCACCATAATCTTGATTATGGAACGCGTTCCATAATCAAGAAGCCCAGGTCGATTACGGGTCGGGTCCGATGGTGCGCGACCCACAAAGCGGAAAGTATCGCCGAACACGACTGTTCGTTCTGACCCTGGGCTACAGCCGTAAGTCCGTACGCTTGCTGTTATTCCGTTCGAGTTCCCGTGTGTGGGCCGAGCTGCATGAGAAAGCCTTTCGTCGACTCGGCGGGTGT